>JBBIPD010000091.1:3621-9782 GCA_037443025.1 Chloroflexota bacterium | reverse complement strand
GGACGGCGGTAATCCCCTATCTCTGCTATGCCCGCTCAGATAAGAAGGACAAACCCCGAGTTCCGATTACGGCGCGTCTGGTGGCGGATATGATCGAGGTGGCTGGAGCAGACCGGTACATGACCCTGGACCTGCACGCCGGGCAGATACAGGGATTCTTTTCCATCCCGGGCGATGTCCTGACGGCTTTCCATATCCTGAACGATTATGTAAAAAAGTTACTGCCGGAGATGAAAGACCCCGTGGTTGCGGCGGCTGACTTGGGTTTCGCCAAGAAAGGGCGGAATTTCGCGGCTGAAATCAACGCCCCAATGGCGTTCATCGAAAAGCGGCGCGGCGGGCTCGACAACCACGCCGAAGCCATCACCCTGATTGGCGAAGTGAATAATCGTGATGTGATCATCGTTGATGATGAGATTGACACTGCTGGATCAGTTTGCGAGGCGGTGCACCTGGTGAAAAAGCACGGAGCGCGAGATGTTTATCTCGTGACCGTTCATCCGGTCTTCTCACCGCCAGCTCCCGAACGTCTGGCTGAGCTACCGGTTAAGAAAATCATTGTCACCAATACGATACCGATTCCACCCGAAAAGTATGACCCCATCAAAGACAAACTGGTTGTGCTTTCGGTCGCCCCGCTCTTAGGCGAAGTGATCAACCGAGCCCATGAGGGTCGCAGCGTAGGTGAAATGTTCGACGAGTGAGTCATGCCCGAATTGCCCGAAGTAGAGACGATTGCGGCGATTTTACGAAACGGCGCCCAGGAACAGCCATCGCTACGCGGCATGGTCATCACCAGCGCCAGGTTGTTGTGGGCGCGCAGCCTGGTTACACCCTCGCAGACTGAATTCGAGCAACGTCTCCCTGGGCAGGTCATCGAGGATATCTGGCGGCGGGGAAAATATCTGACGCTAAAGCTTTCGAACGATCACTTGATTTTTCACCTCAGGATGAGCGGAGATTTAGTGTTGGAACGACGGGAGACGCCGCCGGCAGTCCACGATCGTTTGTTGATTGACTTTACCAGCGGGTGGCGACTGGCGTTCAACGACACCCGCAAATTTGGGCGGGTCTGGCTCCTCAAGGAACCAGACGTGGTGTTCGCTGCCCTCGGTCCAGAACCGCTGGATGATAATTTTCGGGCTGAGGATATATTTAAAAATTTACGAGAACATCACCGCAGGTTAAAACCGCTCTTGCTCGACCAGAGTTTTCTGGCAGGTTTGGGTAATATCTATACCGATGAAGCGCTGCACAAAGCCGGTCTGCATCCGTTAGAAATATCCGATAACTTAACGGCAGAGCAGGCTGAGCGGCTTTGGATGAGCATCCGTGATGTATTACGGGAGGGGATTCGTCACAACGGCGCCAGCATCGATTGGGTGTACCGCGGCGGGAATTTTCAGAACCACTTCCGGGTTTATCGCCGAACGGGAGAGCCATGCCGAAAATGTGGATCACCGATTGAGCGGATTGTCCTTGGACAGAGAGCCACCCACTTTTGTCCACAGTGTCAACCGCTTCTGTCAATAGGAACCTGATAAAGAACCGACCAATTGTGTTGAAGTCCAAGGGAGGTGTTTTATGACCGATGTTATTTTTCTAATCCTGGCGGCTGTCATTGGTATTGGAGCCGGGGTTGCCATCGGCATCCTCTTTGCCAGCTCTCGTTCGGATAAACCATATAACCAGGATCAGACAAAAAGCCAGCCCAACCTGATTGAAACGGTCAAAATCTGGCAGGATCGAAAAAGCGGCAATCTGTTCCCCGAAATGAACGGCAAGATCATCCGTTTTCCGGCAGACTTAAGCCATACCCAGCGCGAACGTCTGATAGGGCAACTCACGACCCTGCTCTCCTGGTTGAAAGCCGGATTTGAGGCGAAAGAGGCGCCTCCACCCGTAGCGGCTCCTTCGACAGGGGTGCCGTTTGTTCAGGATCATCTGACATCCCCCACAACTTCAACCCAGACGGGAAAATTCAGCCCAATCGATCTGGTAGCCCGCGCCGTCCAACCGGAGACTCGCCCACCTCTTCCAGAGAAGAGCATGGTAGCCCAGATAGACGAAATCCTCCAGGAGAAGCTCAACACCTCGCCTCTTGCCGGTCAAGGAATTCGATTGATTGAGCATCCAACCCAGGGGTTGGTGGTGATGGTGGGACTCAATCGTTACGAAGGAGTGGATGAAGTGCCAGACCCGGAGATCCGCTCGCTGATTCGCGAATCGGTCGCGGAGTGGGAGCAACGCTCCGGGACAACTTAAACGGTCAATGAAAAACCGCCCGAATTCACACCTGGAAGCGGGCGGTTATTTTACTCAGGGCAAAAAGAAGCAATCCGAAAAGCAAGCTTGAATTATCTTCGCCGGCGGCGGCGCTTTTTACTTCTGCCGCCATTGACATCACCGGCTGGCGAGGATTGGGCGACGACCTCCACCTCGCCTTCCCCGCTCGAAGCTTCCTCCTCAGGCTCCGCTAATTGAACATCATCCACACCGGATGTCTCCTGCCGCGAGACTGCGGCGACCACGGTGCTCAAGTCTCGGGGGCGATAGGTGAACATACGGCTGACCACCCCCAGGCGCATGTTGCTGAGCAGTTCCTGGAACAGGCTGAAAGCCCGACTTTTATACTGAACCAGGGGATCGCGTTGGGCGTACGCCTCCAGACCAATCGAGACGCGCAGAGCTTCCATCTGGGTCAGGTAATCTACCCAGAGTTCGGTAATCACAGAAAGGAGAAGCTGGCGGTATATCTCGGTCAGCGCCCGACGCCCCAGGGCGTCAATCACTCTGGCGCAATCATCGCCAACCAGGTTGGAAAGCGCCTGATTGAAGGCTTGCTGATATCGCTCCTCTCCCAACGCATTTTTCAACACCAACCGCGTATTTTCATCCAACTCGGCGATAGAAGAATTGAATAGACGGTTCCATTCGGCATTTCCCCAGGCTTGATGCATCACAGATTGAGCGCCCTCCAGGTGTTCCAGGACTTCCTGCGAGATTTCTTCCACCTCTCGCCCTTCGAGAAGCCTGGCGGCGTAAAACACATAAGTCAGGCGGGTAGTGTGAAGCAAGATGCGGCGGTGAGTCTTCTTATCGAAAGCGGCTCGCGCCCCCTGGGGCATCATCAATAAAAGCTGGTAGATACCGGATGCGCTCAGAGAGCCATTGGCGCGCCCCAGGGCGTTCTCAAGGTCCCGCGCAATCTGCCCCCCTTCTCCCAGCAAACGCTCGCGCCTCTTCTCATACAGGAGATTGATGGCGCTATAAATCAACTCTTCGATTTCGTCCCAATCCCGCTCGGAGAGATCCGCCACGTCAACCTGCAGAGGCTCTTCCAGGCGGCGCTCGATGCCGCCAATCAGGCGAGCGAGAGACTGATTGACCAGTTGCTCCTCCACCTGAGCGCGAATATCTTCGATAAGCTCATCCAGCTCGCCGCCGCCGTCAGGGCTGAGCAACAATTTTTGCTGTTCGGGAGATAATTTGACAGGCAGACGGGCGGTCGCGGAAAGCTCGTCCATAATCTGGCGTCGATTACGGGCTTCACCTTCTTCTTCAACCTCCAAACCCTCAAAGAAGGCGTCCAGCGCTTCAATTCGTTCTTTGAGCTGGCTATCCAGGCGATCCTGGGTCTGGGCAAGCAGTTTGTTAACCGAGCGAATCAGATGCTCCTGCTCAGCCTCCAGCGATAGACGGGCGACCTCGAGCAAGCCGCTCATCGCCTCGTCTTTGCCAATCTCCGAGCGGGTCCCCAGGATTTGCCCGCCAAGCAGTTTTATCATATAAGATGGGTAAATGAAGTGATCAACCGGCAGAGAAGGTTGAATCTGTTCCAACCAGGAGAGCAACTTCCATGGACCTTCTTCATCTTTCAAGGCTTCGGGGATGCGCCGGCTGACCTCGGTGCGGAGCATTTCTATCACATCGTCAGCAAGGTCTTCCTTGGTGAAAATGCGGTTGCGCTGGTCATAAATCTTGGAACGTTGGGTGTTCAGCACGTCATCGTACTCGAGAAGGTGTTTGCGCACATCAAAGTTTGCGCCCTCCACCCGCGTCTGAGATTGCTCAACCAGGCGACCAACCAAACCCACCTCGAGGGGGGTGGCGTCGTCAATTTTGAGACGCTGCATCAAGCTGTCAGCTTGTTGACCACCGAAGAGGCGCATCAACTCATCTTCCATGGAGAGGTAAAAGCGGGAAGACCCCGGATCGCCCTGGCGAGCGGCGCGACCGCGAAGCTGATTGTCAATCCGTCGGGCTTCATGCCGCTCTGAACCGATCACATGCAAGCCTCCCAGCCGACGCACTTTTTCCATGTCCGCCATGTATTGCAGGAAGTACTTGATTTCAGCCTCATAGATACCGAAGTCAGAGGGGTTGAGTTTCAACAAAGCCTGACGCTTTTCTTCCAGGCTCATCTCGAACGGATCTGCCGTACCTGTGCGGCGCAGAACGCGATTGACCGCTGCCAACACCTCCTCGGCAAGCTCGCCGCCGAGTTTAATATCCACGCCGCGACCCGCCATGTTGGTGGCGATAGTCACTGCCCCAAAAGCGCCTGCTCCGGCGATGATCTGGCCTTCCTCGGTATGTTTTCGGGCGTTCAACACCTGATGAGGAATGCCTGCTTTCAAAACTGTCACCAACCGTTCGGCGTCTTCGGGATTCAGACCCAGTATCTTCAACAACACCGGGACATTTTCAGGGTCTTCGGGGTTGAAAGAGATGCCTAAATCCCGGCTCATCTTGCGCATGGCGGAAATATCCAGCGTTTCGAGACGTTCGTTCATAAACTGCAACTCAGGAACGAGTCGACCATCTTCCTCGCGCTGGTTCTGCCTGAACCAGGCATGGCGAATGAGCAGGACTTGAGCCAGCCTTCGTAGAGGTTCTGCTCGCAAACGAGCCGAGATGCGCTCAGACAACTCAACCGAGGTGGTGCCAAGCAAAATTGGACGCCCGATTACATGATACTGGAGCACCTCGGTCATCACCGCCCGCAATTTGGCTTCTTCGGTGCGGTAAATCACATCAGGGTAATCTTTTCGTTTCCAAAATACGGGTGTCTTATTTGGGTCGCCGGCGCGAGCGTAGTAACTGTATTTATAACCCTGTTCATCGCGGGCATCCACCAAGATCAGGTCGCTATCGGGTCGGGAGGCGATGTATTCCAGGTTGGTGGGGATAGCGATGACGTCCAGCTTATAAATCTTATCAAATTCTTCTGCCTCGGTCAGGGCGGTGCCGGTCATGCCCGCCAGTTTTTCATACATCCGGAAGTAGTTCTGGATGGTAATGGTGGCGTAGGTTACATTTTCAGCCTGGACCCGAACCCCTTCCTTCGCTTCGACAGCCTGGTGTAAGCCATCGGACCAACGCCTGCCCGGCATCAAACGCCCGGTGAACTCGTCAATAATCACCACTTTGCCCGCCTGCACCAGATAATCCTTATTTCGGCGGAAGAGGAATTGGGCGCGCAGAGCCTGCTCGAGATAACCCAACATCCGGGCTTGCTCAAGAGTCACATCCTCCGGGCGGTCGGGGTCGCGCAGGGGCATGCCCAACAGTTCCTCCACGTGGGCTTCACCCAGTTCAGTCAGGGTGACATTGCGATCCTTTTCACTGATCTCATAATCCTCTGGGCGAAGCTGACGCACCACCTGAGCCATACGCACATACCATTCGGCTTCATCCTGGGCAGGTCCGGAGATGATGAGCGGCGTACGGGCTTCATCAATCAGCACATTATCCACTTCGTCAATAATGGCGTAATAATGACCGCGTTGGACGCGGTCCTCCAGGCGCATCGCCATATTGTCCCGCAGGTAATCAAAGCCGAATTCGCTGTTGGTGCCGTAGACAATATCTGCCCGATATGCCTCATCCCGGGGAACCATGCGGAGTTGGTGCTGGTCTTCATGGGGCGATTCACGCTCCAGGTCAACGATAAATGCTTTTTTACCATTTTCGGTGCGCGCCGCCATCTGCAACACGCCGACGCTCATGCCCAACAGATTGTATATGGGCGCCATCCAGCGCGCGTCGCGGCGGGCAAGGTAGTCGTTAACCGTCACCAGGTGGACACCTCTGCCGGTAAGCGCGTTCAAGTAAAGAGGCAAGGTTGCCACCAGGGTCTTACCTTCGCCGGTGCGCAT
>JBBIPD010000091.1:2474-3600 GCA_037443025.1 Chloroflexota bacterium | reverse complement strand
CAATACCGCCGATCATCTGAACATCGAAATGACGCAAACCAATGGTACGCTTGCTTGCCTCGCGCACGACGGCAAAAGCCTCTGGCAGGATGTCATCCAATGTCTCGCCTTGCGCCAATCGGGCGCGGAACTCGCCCGTTTTGGCGCGCAAGGCGTCATCACTCAAGTTCTCAATCCCCGGCTCCAGGCGATTGATCTCCTCAACCACCTGGGAGAATTGGTCAAGAGCGCGTTTGTTTGGGTCGCCCCCAAAGATTTTGACGAATTTCTTCAACATAAATTCACACCTCTGGGGTGGGATTATAGCACAGGGAGTTAAAAGAATTGTGAGAGGTGTTTTGCAAAGGATAGGTTTTTTTCGCCAAAGCCGGAAAAATCCGACCTGATTTTGCCTGGATTCTATTTGACCAATTTGATTAAATTTGGTAAAATTATTATGGATAATAATTCTTTATAAAGAATAATTTTAAATTATTATGAACGACGCCGAGACCCGTTTCAACAACTTAATCGCAAAATTGCATCAACGCAACTATCGGATGACGCCTCAGCGCCTGGCGCTCATTCGTCTGATTGCCTCCTCCGAGGATCATCCCGATGCAACCCAGTTGTTTGAGAGGGCTAGAGTCCAGTTCCCCACCATGAGCCAGGCGACAGTGTATAAAACCCTCGACCTGTTGAAGGAAATGAACGAGGTGCTGGAAATAGATTTACATGGAGACAGCCATTACGACGGCAATCTCCCCCATCCACACCCTCACCTGATTTGTACTCGCTGCGGGAAGATCATGGATGGTGAGCTTGAGTTCCCGGTGCAAAACCTGGTGCAAGAAATCGAAGCCAGCCATGGGTTTCAGGTGACGCGTCATCAGCTTATTTTTTATGGTTTATGCCCGGAGTGTCAACAAGAGGCTTGAACTGTCCAGACGATTACGGAGGTGGAAGTCGAGAGGCAATTCATCACCATTACAGGTCTCAAATCATCGTTATTCAAACGCCTTCTGCATTGCTGTATGCGATAGCGGGCAAAATCTAATTCTACTAACGCAGAAAGACAAGGAGATAAATAATGGCAAAACGCAAACAATTGACCACCAGCAGCGGAAATCCCATTGGCGATAATCAA
>JBBIPD010000091.1:0-2456 GCA_037443025.1 Chloroflexota bacterium | reverse complement strand
GTGGTCCACTATTGATGCAAGATTATCAACTGCTCGAAAAAATGGCGACTTTCAACCGCGAACGAGTGCCAGAGCGCGTGGTGCACGCCAAAGGTTCTGGGGCGTACGGGACCTTCACCGTCACCAATGACATTACCCGATACACCAAAGCCAGGATTTTTTCCCAGGTTGGTAAGCAAACCCCCTGTCTGGCGCGCTTTTCCACGGTCGCCGGGGAGCGAGGCGCAGCGGACGCCGAGCGCGATGTGCGCGGCTTTGCGGTGAAGTTCTACACCGAAGAAGGCAATTGGGATATGGTGGGCAATAATACACCGGTCTTCTTCATCCGCGACCCCTACAAATTTAGCGATTTCATCCACACCCAGAAACGCGACCCCAAGACCAACATGCGCTCGAACACCGCCATGTGGGATTTCTGGTCGCTCTCACCCGAGAGCTTACATCAGGTCACCATCCTCTTCAGCGACCGCGGCTTACCCCAGGGCTACCGATTTGTCAATGGCTATGGCAGCCACACTTACAGCTTCATCAACGCCGATAACGAACGTTTCTGGGTCAAATTCCATTTCAAAACCATGCAGGGCATTAAAACCTGGACCAACGCCGAAGCGGCGGCGATCGTTGGGAAGGATCGCGAAAGCTCGCAGCGCGACTTGTTCGAGGCGATCGAGCGCGGCGACTACCCCAAATGGCGGCTACAGGTACAGATTATGCCCGAGGCTGAAGCCGAAACCTATCATATCAACCCCTTTGATTTGACCAAAGTCTGGCCTCATGGCGATTACCCTCTGATTGAGGTTGGGATTATGGAGCTTAACCGCAATCCGGAAAATTACTTTGCCGAGGTCGAGCAGGCTGCCTTCGAGCCTTCCAACATCGTGCCGGGGATAAGCTTCTCGCCCGACAAAATGCTTCAGGCGCGAATTATGTCTTACGCCGATGCGCACCGCTATCGAATTGGGGTCAATTACGCCTCCCTGCCGGTGAACAAACCCGAAGCTCCGGTGAACACCTATCACCGCGACGGCAACATGCGCTTCGACGATAACGGTGGAGGTTCGGTGAACTATGAACCCAACAGCATGGGTGGTCCGGTGGAAGATCCCCGATTTAACGAGCCGCCCTTGAAAATCTCCGGCGACGCCGCCCGTTATGACCACCGCCTGGGTAACGATGATTACACCCAGCCCGGAAACCTGTTCCGCCTGATGAACGCCGATCAGAAAGCTCAGCTCTTCAGCAACATTGCTGAGGCGATGAGCGGCGTGCCAGAGCGGATCAGGGTTCGTCAACTGGTACACTTCTACAAAGCCGACCCTGACTATGGGCGCGGTGTGGCAGAAAAGCTGGGGATAGATATGGATGCATACGCCGCTTGGGCGGGGCTTTCTTTACATGAGCTCGCTCAGCGTACCAGCGAAGAAAACTTCAGCCACACAAAAGAAGCCTTGCCCGGATAATCTTTTCGATAGAGAGATAGCGCCGAAACTCAAAAGATAAGGGGCAGACGTCTCTGCGGGAGATACGTCTGCCCCTTTTGGATTTCAATCGGCTATATTCGGCTAACTTCGCGCCGCAACAATCGCCGCGCTCATCTGATCCAGATGGATAAGGTGCTCAGACAAAATCGATCAATTTAAAGACAGCAAAATAATGACACAAACTTCCCCCAAGGACAAAAAGATGCCAGATGGCATGGCGATAGGGCAGTTTTTTGACAACCAGGAAGGTGATGCCTGCGGTATAGGCGACGCCACCCACCGCCAGCCAGATTAAGATATCGCTGGTTAAATTCGCGATGAGTTGTCTGCCGGCAATCACGCACAACCAACCCATCAGGACATACCCCAGGGCGGAAAGCCGTTCGAAATGTTCGATGAAAATCATTTTGTAAGCGACGCCCAAAATTGCCATTCCCCAGATGACCGCCAACATCGTCCATCCCCAGGCGCCGCGCAGGCTGATCAACAAAAATGGGGTGTAAGTGCCGGCAATCAACAGGTAAATCGCCGAATGATCCAGCCGCTGCAAGAACCGTTTTGCACCCGGATGTTGAATGCTATGGTACAGGGTAGAGGATAGGTAAAGCGATACCAGCGTGACCCCGTAGATAGCGTAACTGACCAGATGCCAGGGCGCATCCTTACTGGCTGCATAAATGAGCAAGACGGTCATCCCGGCGATGCTGAGACCGGCGCCCAACCCATGGGTGATGCTATTGGCAATTTCTTCTCCAATCGTGTAAAGGCGAGAAGGGTGCACCCAGCCATCTTTAAATTTCATGATTACCCGCCTGTCCTATCCTGTCGGAAGTTTCTGTAACACGAGGTCGCAAGCGTGGATTGACCTCAAATATGCACATCCATTTTAGCACGATAGCTGATAAAATCGTCCACTCTATTGAACGTCTAATTTACGTAAGCTCAGAAAACATCATTCGGATAGGTATAGGTGAT
>JBBIPD010000090.1:0-9891 GCA_037443025.1 Chloroflexota bacterium | reverse complement strand
AATCCGCTTGCCAAAAATATTTTGACCGAGTTGGGCGCCGGAATTGATGCGGGGTACCTCTCGCGTTTGGGCGAGCTAAGCGTTGACGATTTGATATACCGCCATCTTGAACCCCTGCCGGTGGAGGTTGTCCGGGAGGGACCACCCCGCAAAGTCTTCGAAATCCAGGTGCGCGCCATGGGACAGGGTTCATCCCAACGAGTGATGACCTTGCGCGACGTCACCCAGGAGCGTGAAATCCAGACGCGCATCCAGATGCAAGATCGCCTGGCGACCGTGGGGCAACTGGCGGCGGGTATCGCTCACGATTTCAACAACATCATGGCGGCTATCCTGGTCTATACCGATTTGCTCTTGGGCGACCCCAACCTTCCCAAAGCCAGCCGAGACCGCCTGGTCATCATCGAGCAGCAGGTGCAGCGGGCTGCCAGCCTGATTCGCCAGATATTGGACTTCAGCCGTCGGGCGGTCATGGAACAAAGCACGTTGGATTTGCTGCCGTTCATCAAGGAATTGGAACGGATGCTTGGGCGTGTGATGCCGGAGACCATTCGCCTGGAGCTTACTTATACCCCAGGGGCGTACCTGGTCAACGCCGACCCTACCCGCCTGCAACAGGTGTTTATCAACCTGGCGGTCAATTCCCGCGACGCAATGCCCGAAGGCGGCGCGTTGCAATTTGCATTGGAACGTTATACCTTGCAACCTGGCAAAAAATCGCCTCTGCCCGATATGCAACCAGGGGAATGGATCAAAATCACCGTGAGGGATACCGGAACAGGGATTCCCCCCGATGTCCTGCCCCACATCTTTGAGCCTTTCTTCACCACCAAGCCGGTAGGTCAGGGCACCGGTCTTGGCTTGGCTCAGGTATATGGCATCATCAAACAGCACGATGGGCATATTGATGTGAGCAGTGTGGTTGGCAGGGGAACTGAATTTCATATTTATCTTCCCGCCGTTGCAGAGCCTAACTATGAAAAGAAGCATACCGAGCCGCTTGCCCCTCTGGACGGAAAAGGAAAGGTCGTCCTGGTTGTAGAGGATGACCAGGCGACCCTGGCAGCCTTGCAGGCGCTGTTGGAGGCGCGCAATTATGATGTGATTACCGCTCGCAACGGTTATGAGGCTATGCAACAGTACGATCGCTTCGGGGAAGAAATTGCCCTGGTTGTAAGCGACGTGGTCATGCCCCAAATGGACGGGGTTAAGCTCTACAATGCTTTAATGGATCGCTCTTCCAACACGAAGATACTCTTCGTCACCGGTCATCCGCTGCAGGGAGAAAGTCAGGCTTTGCTGGAGCGGGGAGACGTTCATTGGTTGCAGAAGCCTTTCTCTGCTCGTGAGTTCACCCGTCTGGTGCAGGGCTTGCTGGAAGCCTGATTCGTGGGTCGCTTTCTTCGGGGCACCTGCCTGGCGGCGCTCCCTGCCTGGGGGATATCAATATCTGGCAAACAGGCTGATGATCATCACCAGGATGATCATCACGGCGATGACCGAAAATATAATCTGTTGGGCGCGCATCCGGCGCTTTTCTCTTTCAGTTTGGGTTTTCTTCTTTTGCGCCATAGGTCTTGAAATTACTCCAGTTGAGATTTGATTGCCTCAGCCAGTTTCTTAGAGACGCCCGGTACGGCGGTAAGCTCTTCCAGGCTGGCTTGCTGAATATCTTGAATTGAGCCAAAGTGACTCAGGAGCAACTTGCGCTTTGCAGGTCCGACGCCGGGGATAGCATCCAGGCGGGACGCCAGCCCTTCTTTGGTGCGTAATTTACGATGGGAGGTGATGGCAAAGCGATGCGCTTCATCGCGGATGCGCTGAATCAGGTAGAGACCCTGAGAGTGACGCGGCAGCAAGATGGATTTTTCCAGAGAGGGGATGAACAACTCCTCGTTTTGTTTTGCCAACCCCGCCACTGGAACCCTGTCGCTTAATCCGAATCGTTCCAACACCTTCACCGCTCGACCAAGCTGACATTTGCCTCCATCAACAATGATCAAATCCGGCAATATGGCAAACGCCTGGTCGGGTTTCTTGCCGGGGACCTGAGAGTTTTCCAACGCTGCCTGCCAACGGTTGAAGCGCCGAGTCAGCACTTCTTCCATGCTGGCAAAGTCATCCGGACCGACAACGCTGCGGATGTTGAAATGGCGGTAATGTTTCTTCTTGGGTACGCCTTGTTCAAACACAACCATACTGCCCACCGCAGCCGTGCCCTGGGTGTTCGAGATATCATAGCACTCGATCCGATTGGGCGGTCCGGAGAGGGAGAGGGCTTCGCGCAGCTCTGCCAGGGCTTGTTCCTGGTGGTGGCGGTCGGCTTCCCATTGGGCTTGGAGAGCCGCCAGGGTTTCAGCCGCGTTTTCGGCAGCCATTTGAATCAACTCGCGTTGCAGACCCTCGTGTGGGACGACGATTTCAACTTTCTCTGCGCCGCTCTTCTGCCTGAGCCACTGGCGGATGATTTGCGCCTCTTCGACCTCGTGGGGCAGCAACACCTGCTCCGGGATGTTGGGTGCTTGATTGTAAAATTGTTTGATGAATTCTGCCATCACATCCGGATCAGGGCTGGCTTCAGTCCCCTCCAGCAAGAAATACTCCCGCCCGATGAGCTTGCCGCCGCGGATGAAAAATACCTGGACACAGGCTTCTCCATCAGAGCGCGCCATGGCGATGACGTCTGAGTCGAGATATTCGCTGGAGATGACTTTTTGGCGTTCGACCACGTTTTCAATGGCGCGAATCTGATCGCGCAAAGCGGCGGCTCGCTCAAAACGCAACTCGTCAGCCGCTTTTCCCATCTCTGCCTGGAGCCTGGAGACGATCGGCTCTGTCCGTCCGTATAAGAACTGGCTCAGGTCTTCGATCATCTGTCGATATTCATCCTGGCTGATGGCGCCAATGCAGGGCGCGGCGCAGAGCCGGATGTCGTAATACAGGCAGGCGCGTTCATCCTTGCCGGTGATGTTGCGGTCGCAGGTAAGGTAAGGAAAGATGCGCCGCAGCACATCCAGGGTTTGATGCACTGCCCAGACGCTGGTATAAGGACCGAAATAGCGCGATCCATCCTGAAGCATCTGGCGAGTGACGGTGACTTTCGGGTAAGGTTCCGCCCAGTGGATTTTGATATAGGGATAGCGTTTATCGTCCTTGAGCCGTACGTTGTAGTACGGGCGGTGTTTCTTAATCAGGTTCATCTCGAGAATCAGGGCTTCCAGTTCGGAATCCACCACGATCCACTCGATGTCGGCGATTTTCCGCACCAACTGCTGGGTCTTTGGCGAGGCGGCGGCGCTGCTGTGAAAATATGAGCGCACTCGGTTGCGCAGGTTTATCGCCTTGCCGACATAAATCACCCTCTCGGCTTCGTCCTTCATGAGGTAGCAGCCGGGCTTGGTGGGCAGAGTATCGAGAATCGCCTGAATCTTTTCGGGTATGTTCATCATGCCCCGTGATTCTATCATGATCTAAAATGCGTTTCTCCGAATTTGACCTTCGGTAGCTCGGCGTAAGGGCAGATGATAAGTGTTGACGGGTTGGTTTACGCCGAAATGAGGATGTCCTTTATAATGTAGATGTGATGGACACCCCTTCGGAGGTCCTGCTTGGAGAGTTGTTGAAAGAGCGTGGTCTTTGGCTCGCGGTCGCTGAGTCTTGCACCGGGGGGTTGGTGGCTCATCGCATCACCAACGTTCCAGGATCGTCGGCTTATTTTCTGGGTGGAGTGGTCGCCTATGCCAATGAGATCAAGCTGTCTGTGTTGGGCGTTCGTCCGGAAACCCTCGAGAAGAGCGGGGCGGTTAGCGCCCAAACCGTAGTGGAGATGGCGCGGGGCGTCCGCCGGTTATTGGGGGCGGATATCGGCGCAGCGATTACCGGGATTGCTGGACCGGGAGGCGGCAGTCCCGAGAAACCGGTCGGTTTGACCTGGATTGGGATTTGCGCCCCGGATTTGACGAGAGCCTGGCATTACCTCTGGTCCGGAGAGAGATTGGCGGTGAAGGAGCAATCGGCTGAGCAGGTGCTACGGCTGGTGATCGCTTATCTCAGGGGTCAATTGCCGGAGTAGGGAAAATACTGGATATGAACGAAACAGATGGTGATAGGATGGATCCTGTTGAAGTAACCGCCAGGTTTGGCGCAGATGGCAGCATTACCCCGTATAGTTTTACCTGGAAAGGGGGCAATTACTCGATTGTTTCGGTGGGCAGGAGCTGGAGAGATGACCTCGGCAAACATATCCTGGTCATGGTCGCCGGAGATAGAGTTTTCGAGTTGATCTTCAACCCGGGGGAATTCACCTGGTACCTGCGCCACCTGGACGGCGGAAGGACGGCGGCGTAGCGCTTAAGCCCTGGCAACTTCCCGCCAGCCAGCGACCTGCGGGCTGGCGGGGTGAGTCGGTCCTGGGTGATTAATCTCGGTTGGCGCCTCGGGGGTCATTTGCCCAGCCGCGCCCTCTCCTCTTCCACCAGGTTTTCATCCAGCTTGCGGAATAACGGCTCGGGCTTTTGCAACGCCTGCCCGGGTTGAAGCTGGCTTGGCGCCCATTTTCCGCTGGCTCCATCGGGTTGATAGAGCAGACCCACATGGACGCCCAGTGCATCGTTGAGGGATTGCGTGGTTTGTACGCCAAAAATGGGTTGATCGTAGCCCAGGTAGCGGTGCAGGCGCTCGCTGCTGAAAGGCAAGAAAGGCGCAAAAAGCACTTTGAGCGAATCGATGGCTTTCAAGGCAGTATATACAGTAGTGGCTGCCGCGACTTTGTCGCGCTTGATTTCGGTCCAGGGGGCGGCTTTATCCAGGTACTTGTTGACTTCTGTAGCCAGGCGGAGCGCCTCGAATAAGGCGGCTCGCAGGCGCACTGCCTCGATGTGCTCGCCAACGGTTCGAAAGCCGTTTCCAATGACCTCCAGGATTTCATGGTCATCGGCGCGCAGTTCGCCCGGCGTTGGGGCATGTCCGTCCCAATTTTTATAGGCAAAAGCCAGGGCGCGGTTGGCAAGATTACCCCAGGTGGCAACCAGCTCATTGTTATTTCGGTTGAAGAACTCCTGCCAGTCCCAATCGGTATCTTTGCTTTCGGGCATGTTGGCGGTCAGATAGTAGCGGAGCGGGTCTGGGTCGTAGCGGCTCAGAAAATCCAGCCCCCAGACAGCCCAATTGCGGCTGCCCGAAATTTTCTGTCCTTCCAGGTTCATGAACTCGTTGGCTGGCACGTCATAGGGCAGAGTCAGCGGAGACCCTTCGCCGCCTTCGAAAATCTGCCCAAACGTCCTCCCCGAGCCGATTAATTGGGCAGGCCAGATCACCGCGTGGAAGGGGATGTTATCTTTGCCGATAAAGTAGTAAGATAGAGCTTCAGGGTTGTACCACCAATCATGCCACGCCCCGGGCTTGCCGCTGATGTGCGCCCATTCGATCGTTGCCGACAGATAGCCGATGACGGCTTCAAACCAGACGTAGAGGCATTTCCCCTGCCACCCCTCCACCGGCACGGGAATGCCCCAGTCGAGGTCGCGGGTGATCGGGCGTCCGCGCAGGTCATTGGCAAGGATTTGCCCCAAAGATTGGCGCAGTACGTTGGGGCGCCAATAATCCTCCCTTTGGCGCAGAAATTCGACGATTTGGGGTTGCAATTTTCCCAAATCCAGGTAGAAGTGTTCTGTCTCGCGTAGCTCCGGGGTAGAGCCGTCTATTTTGGACCTGGGGTTGATTAACTGGGTCGCCTCCAGCAGGTTGCCGCAACTATCGCATTGGTCGCCGCGAGCGTTGGGATAACCGCATAGATAACAGGTGCCTTCAACATAGCGGTCGGGTAGGAAGCGATTTTGGCTGGCGGCGTACCATTGCTGCTCTCTCTCGGTGTAGAGGTAGCCGTTTTCTTTCAAAGCCAGGAAGATCGCCTGAGACACTTTGAAGTGGTTTTCGGTGTGGGTGCTGGTGAATAAATCATAGGTCAGCCCGAGTTTTTGAAAGAGGTTGATAAAATCCGCGTGGTATTTCTGATAGACCTCGAGCGGCGTGCTTCCTTCAGCATCGGCGCGCACGGTGACAGGCGTGCCGTGGGCGTCTGAACCGGAGACCATCAAGACCTGGTTGCCTGCCAGGCGGTGATAGCGGGCAAAGATATCGGCGGGTAAGTAAGAGCCGGTGATATTGCCGACGTGTATCTGTGAATTGGCGTAAGGCCAGGCAACAGCGACGAGAATATTTTGGGGCATACCGTTCTCCTCAAAAACTGAATGACTTCTGGCAGGGCGCGAGCCCTCAAAACAAAAGGGCTGTCCCGGTCTGGACAGCCCATGATGATGCTTGGTCGGGTCGGTCAAGCCGATTCGCTTTCGGCTGCCCAGGCGCGTTGAACCTTTGTCCTGCACATGACCATGGACATTAAAAAGACAACCAGACAAGAGACAGATATGAGCGTAACCATCCTTTTGACTTTCTTAACAATTGGGTTGAGTCTAAACGGCGAGGCAGGATTTGTCAAGGAATCGCCGCGGATTATAAGTATTCACGCAATTGGCGTGCCTGACAGGGATGACGCAGGCGTCGCAGGGCTTTGCCTTCGATTTGACGGATGCGCTCGCGGGTCAAGCCAAATTTAGCGCCGACCTCTTCCAGAGTGTAGGGGCGGTTGTCGTCCAAACCGAAGCGCATGCGCAGAATGCGGGCTTCTCGGGGCGATAGCGTGGAGAGCACTTCGTCCACTCGTTCCCGAAGCATATTCTCATAGACCGTCTGGGAGGGGGTGGGCGTGATCTTGTCTTCTACAAACATGCCCAGTTCGGAATCGTCCTCATCGCCGATGGGGCTTTCCAAGGAGAGGGGAATCCATGACACTTCAAGCATCCAGGAGACCTTCTGAGGGGCTAAATCCAGCCTGTCTGCCAGCTCATCCGGGGTTGGCGGGCGACCCAACGCCTGCTCCAGCTCATGCGAGATGCGGTACATCTGGCGGATGCGATCGGTCATGTGAACCGGCAAGCGGATAGTCCTCCCCTGGTCGGCAATTGCGCGGGTGATGGTCTGGCGAATCCACCAGGTGGCGTAAGTGGAGAAGCGAAAACCGCGCCGATACTCATATTTTTCGACAGCCTTCATCAAGCCCAGATTGCCTTCCTGAATCAGGTCCAGAAACGGCACCCCCCGACCGATGTATTTCTTGGCAATGCTGACAACCAGGCGCGTGTTGGCTTTGATGATGTGCTCCCGAGCCAGATTGCCATCTTTGACCAACTCCTCCAACTCTCTGCGCTGTTCAGCCGCGGCGCGACCATTGAATTGCGCCAGTTCTTTCTCCGCTTCCCGCCCCCGTTCAATTCTGCGGGCAAGGCTTATCTCCTCCTCTACGTTCAAGAGAGGAACGCGCGACATTTCTTTTAAGTAAATTTCCACAGTGTCGCTGGCTGAGATGTTTTCCAGGTTGTATAGACTTTCATCAACCGGTGGATCGTCCTCTGCCTCGGTTTCTTCAGGTTCATCATCTAAAAATTCAACCCCCTGACGCCGTAGGTAGTGGATAATTTTCTCGGCGCTATCACTCTCGTCTTCGTTTTGCGGGTAATATTCCAGGATGTCGTCTGGCGAGAGATAACCTTGTTCATCCGCCCTTTTCAATAAAGCCAGAATTGCTTCTTCATCTCGAGAGTATTTTCCTGGATGCACCATGCGCGTCTCTCCTGAGGGACAGTGGTGGTTAGGAGGGGTTGGACCGTTAGGCTGACCGGATTGTGGCTTAATTATCCTCGTCGAGAAGCGATCGCAAAACCGAAAGTCTTGGATCGAAGGTGTCGGGACCGTGTTCGCACTGGTTTTCGTTGAGATTTTCGCCGCAAATTGGGCAGAGACCTTTGCAATCTGGCGAGCAGAGGGGTTTGATCGGAATATCTAAGAGCATATACTCGCGGATAAGCGGTCTTAGATTGATGTGCGCATCTTCGGGTAAGATCAGATCGGACTCGGTCGTTGACTTTTTGGAGAATGCATATAGTTCGGTGAAGTCAATATCCAACGGTAGTTGAAAATCGGTCAGGCAGCGGACGCATTCGGTGACCAGGGTGGCGTGCATGACCATCTGCACCAGCAAACCCTGAGCAGTACGAGTAACTTTGGCAGTGCCGCTCATTCCACTTAAAAGCAAATCCGGCTCCAGGTGATGCTGCGGGACCTCTAAAAGAAAATCCCGGCTGGAACCGACGGGTTGGTTGATTAAAAAGCCTACATTCAGCCGGAAGGGGTTGTATGAATTGGGCACTGGCGTAAAGGTCGTTGTCCGGATAGAGTGTGATTAAATTATAGCATAGATAGAATCGAGCGTCAAGTTATTCTTTTTTATTTGATGAAATGTTGTTATAAGTAAATATATTTTGCAGAACAGGAGCTTTTTATGTTACAGTTATTGATCGCCACGGCAAATTCTGGCAAGCTGCGCGAGATTCAAGCCCTTCTGGAAGGGCTGGAAATCAGGCTGGTCATCCCTGCTGATTTGGGATTGATCCAGGATGTGGAAGAAACGGGCGCCACCTATGCTGAAAATGCGGCAATTAAAGCCATCGCCTTTGCCAGGTCTTCTGGTCTGGTGACTCTGGCAGACGATTCGGGTCTAGAAGTAGAGGCGCTTGGCGGTCTTCCGGGCGTTCGCTCGGCGCGGTTTGCCCCTCAGCCAGGGGCAACCGACGCTATTCGCAGGGCGTATTTGCTGGACCAGTTGAAATCTCTGCCTCAGCCCTGGAAAGCTCATTTCCACTGTACGGTTGCCGTGGCGTCTCCCTCGGGCGAGGTGCGCTTTGCTGAGGGCAGGTGTTTTGGGGAGATCATCCGTGACGAACGGGGAGCGCATGGTTTTGGCTATGATCCCATCTTTTTCATTCCCGAAATGGGTAAGACCATGGCGGAATTGACGCTGGAGGAGAAGAATCGCATCAGCCATCGGGCGCACGCAATAAAATCTGCCATTCCAATACTTACTGAAATGTTAAGTGCTTTTCGCCGAGTTGAATAACTCGAATGGGCTTTTTTCCGGTATGATAGAGTTATGAGCAATCCCTATCGCTTAAACTCTATCCTGGATTGGATTGCCGCAGGGCTGCGTTGGTTGGCTCTATTGGGTTTGGCGATCGCCTTGGGATGGGGAAATAGCCTGACCTTTGCCTCTATTGTGACCCTTTTAGCGGCTGGGATGGTCTACATCAGCCTGACGTTGTTAATAGCCCTGGATCAGCCCCCACCTTACCATCGCTACTGGGGTATTGCGGTTGATTTGGTGATCGTGTCTCTCCTGTTTTATCTCAACAACGCTCAATTTGGGGGGCTTGGCTGGGCGCTGATCTTGCCCGGTGTGATTGCTTCCCTCTACTTTGGGATGGTCATTGGGGGGGTGGTCGCCCTGGCAGCTTTCGGGTTGCAGAGCGCAATTGTTCTGCTTTCCTCAGATTTGCTGACCACCCTTATCTTTCAGGTGGGATTGCTCCCTTTGTACATTGCCAGCGTTGTTTCGATAGGCATCGCCTCGCAACGTTTGAGGGTCTCTGAAAACCGTCCCTCGAAGGGTGGAAGAGAAACGCTTAAGTCAGAGTCCGATCAACGTAAGGTGATATTTAAACTGGTTTCTGAGTTGAGTTCAACCTTGAACTACCAGCGCGTCCTGGAAACAGCCCTGGATACGAGCCTGGACATTTTGACGGGGAGCGACGATCATCAAACCCGAATGGTGGGCGCGGTTTTGTTGTATGCTCAAAGTTTAAGCGGGAAGACCGAACTGCGGGTTGGCTCCGCCAGAGGTTTTACCCACAGCGATTTGCGCGTGACTCTGGATGGTACGGAGGGTCTCATCGCCAGGGCGATCGACTCAGGCGCATCTCATTTGCAGACAGGCGGCATCAA
>JBBIPD010000089.1:3565-9896 GCA_037443025.1 Chloroflexota bacterium | reverse complement strand
GGGGGGGCTTTTTGTCCGCGGCGCCTCGGGCCCCCCGCGGGGCCCCGGGGACCCTCGGGGGGGGGGGTCGGCTGCCACGCGGGGGGGGCTGGTGTTTGGGCTGCTGCGCTCAATCGCCCAGTTGGGTGGCAAGGAGTAGCCAGAATGGCGGAGCTAAGGGAATTGAAGTGCATCCCTTGCCGAGGCGATGTCCCGCCTCTCACAGACGAGGAGGTGGAGCGGTTGAAACCCCAGGTCAGCGGGTGGGAAGTGATCCAGGTGGATGGCATCCCGCGCCTGCAGCGGACGTTTAAGTTCAAAAACTTTGCTGAAGCACTGAGTTTCACAAACCGGGTGGGCGAGCTGGCAGAAGCCGAGGACCACCACCCGGCGATATTGACCGAGTGGGGAAAAGTAACTGTGACCTGGTGGACGCACAAGATAAAGGGATTGCACCAGAACGACTTCATCATGGCGGCAAAGACCGACGCCTTGTAGTTCCCCGATAAAGATTCGTTGCCAGCGACCAGACAGGGAAATCACCCTGTCTGTTTTTTTATCCACCCTCCTTGACGGGGGGCAATAACTGTCTTATGATGTGAACGAACGTTCGTTTATGAAAGGAGGTCCTATGGCGGAAGAAACAACCTCTCGGGGGGAGCGCACCCAGGCTCAGATTCTCCAGGCTGCCATGCGCCTTTTCATTGACCATGGTTATCATGGTACGTCAATGCGCCAGATTGCGGCAGAGGCGGGCGTCGCCCTGAGCGGAATATATAACCATTTTGCCAGCAAGGAAGACATTTTTCTGGCGGTGTTGTTTGAATGGCATCCTTTCCATGATGTCATGCCAGCGCTGGTTGCCGCGCAGGGAAAGACCATCGAGGCTTTTGTTTGGGACGCCGCCAACCGGCTGGTGGCTCAGACGCAGGACAGGATTGATTTTCTCAACCTGATGTTTATTGAGCTGGTCGAATTCAAGGGGAAGCACCTGCCGCAGTTGGTTCAGAATTATTTTCAGAATGTGCTCAGGTTCACCGAGCGCTTTTTAGAAGGCAAGGCGGAGCTGCGCCCGATTCCCCCCCTGATGCTGGTGCGGGCTTTTATCGGTTTGTTTTTTTCGTACGTTATGACGGAGCTGATGATCGCCAGGCAATTACCTCCCGAGATGCAGGAGAACGCATTGGAATACTTTGTGGAGATTTACCTGCACGGCATTCTGGCAAAGGATGCGCCGAAAGAGGTGTAGGGATGATGAACTCACGCCTGATTTCCCTCATTCGCAAGGAATTTATCCAAATCTTGCGCGACCCCCGCACGCTGGTGTTGGTGATGGTGATACCGGTGATGCAATTGTTTCTGTTGGGTTACGCCGCCACGAATGATGTGCGCAATGTGCCTCTGGCTGTCTACAACCAGGATCGGGGTCCGGCATCGCGAGAGTTGCTGGACGCTTACCGCGCCGCGGATTATTTCCGGGTGACCTACGAGGTTTACTCGGAGGCTGCTCTGCGGCGTTTGATTGACGGCGGGCAAGCCCGGGCGGGGCTGATGATCCCGCCCGATTACAGCCAAAAAATCTTATCCCAGGGGTCTGCTGCGGTGGCGTTTATTCTGGACGGCAGCGACCCCACCGTGGCGTCCACTTCGCTCTCCGCCGCGCTTCTGATTGGTCAACAACACGCCACCCAAATTATGGTCGAGCGCCTGGCGAGCAGGGGCTTTTCCATGACAGTACAGCTCCCAATCGAGATTCGCTCTCAGGTGCTGTATAACCCAGACCTGATCAGCGCATACTTCATGATACCCGGGATGATTGGGATGATTCTGTATGCCCTTACTTCTATCCTGACTGCAACCGCCATTGTGCGTGAGCGCGAACGGGGCACGATTGAACAACTCATCGTTACCCCTATCCGTCCCTGGGAGTTAATGGTGGGCAAGCTCTTGCCTTACGTCATCCTGGCTTTTCTCAATACCTTTGAAGTCCTGCTGCTTGGGCATTATTGGTTCAAGGTGCCCGTGCGCGGCGATCTCGGATTGATTGTTGGGATATCGGGTTTGTTCCTGATGTCCAGTCTGGGCATCGGCTTGCTGGCGTCCACGATTGCCAACACACAGCAAGAGGCGATGTTGATTGTGTGGATGACCCTCCTGCCGAGCCTTTTCCTTTCCGGTTTCTTCTTCCCATTGGAAGCGATGCCGAAAGTATTGCAATGGATCTCGTACATCTTCCCCCTGCGGTATTATCTGGTGACCATCCGCTCCCTGATGTTGAAAGGGGTGGGGATTGGCCCGATTCAAGAGCAGGTCATTGCCCTGGCAATTTTTGGGGTGGGGATTATGGGTGTGGCAGCCAGGCGTTTCCGCAAGCGTCTGGATTGAGTGATACGGAGATTGGTCTGCGGGCAATCAACCGT
Source organism: Chloroflexota bacterium (assembly GCA_037443025.1). Lineage (GTDB taxonomy): Bacteria > Chloroflexota > Anaerolineae > Anaerolineales > UBA4823 > JAQBDA01. Next base: position 7,497 of record JBBIPD010000089.1, on the reverse strand, counting down.
AGATTTGAGGAGGTCAATATGCACAAGATGCCAAGAAAATTCTTGATTCTGCCCCTGGCTCTGCTGATAGCCGTCGCCGGGACGATCTGGTGGTATCTGGGTTCGAAAAGCGTCCGAGCTGAAGATAACCAGATTGTGGCTTCAGGGACAATTGAAGCCACTCAGGTTGAGGTTGCGCCGGAGATAGGTGGTCAGGTCATCGAAGTCCTGGCGCGGGAGGGTGAGCGCGTCGAAGCGGGACAAGTCCTGGTGCGTTTCTCGGATGCGCTCCTGGAAGCCCAATTGGAGCAGGCGAAGGCGGCATTGGGTCAGGCTCAGGCGAATTACGAGATGGTCGCCGCGGGGTTGCCGGCTGAACAGCGGGAACTGGCGATTGCTGCTGCAGAGCTGGAGGTCATCGCTGCCAAACAGGCGATAGATGATCTGTACACCAAAAATGAGCTGGCGGCTGCCCAGGCGGCGAAAACCGTGGCAGATACGCGCGACCTGGTGCGGGACGCGCAGAGAATCTACGATAGCCTGAGCAAACCTGCCAGCCAGACCGATATAGACATTGCCAAATCTCTGGTCACCCTGACCGAGGCAGCCATTGAAAAAGCGCAGAAACGTTTCAAGACCTTGCTCAATAAATCGCCGGATAACCCCAAGCGCGCCGCGGTGGTGTTGCTCATCTCGACCCTCGAGAAAGAACACGACCTGGCGGTGAAACGCCTGAATTACCTGGAAGGGACGGCGGACGAGATCACCCTGGCGCAGGCGAAGGCGGGTCTGGAGCTGGCTCAGAAAAGTCTGGAGGAGGCAGAGCGCCAGTACGCGGATTTGGCAAAAGGTCCCGATCCGGATTTGCTGGAGATGGCTCAAGCCCGGTTAAAGGCGGCGGAAGCCAAACTGACGGCTGCTAAAGCCGGACCTACGCCGGAGCAACTGGCGGTGGCTAAGTCTCAGGTCGAGGTGGCTCAGGCGGCGATTGGGGTGATCGAAGCCCAACAGGAGAAGCTAAAACTGGTCGCTCCAATCAGCGGAGTGGTGCTCTCGCGGTCTGTTGAGGCGGGTGAGGTGGCTGTGCCGGGCTCGCCATTGATGACCCTGGCAAAGCTGGATGATTTAAGAATCAAGGTATTTATCCCCGAAGATCGGTATGGCAGCATCCGGATTGGGCAGAGCGCTCGGGTCTCAGTGGACTCATTTCCGGGGAGGGTATTCACGGCGACGGTGGTGCGGATTGCAGACCAGGCGGAGTTCACCCCGCGTAATGTGCAAACCGAGGAGGGGCGGCGCACAACGGTCTTTGCGGTGGAGCTAAAGGTGGATAACCCTGATCACCTGCTCAAGCCCGGCATGCCCGCAGATGTCAGTTTTGGGCAAGAGGAGTGAGGCGACGGATGGAATTGCTGATTGAAGTGCGCAACCTGCACCGCTCCTTTGGAGAATTAAGGGCGGTTGACGGGGTGAGTTTTCAGGTGGCGCCGGGTGAAATCTATGGGCTGGTGGGACCGGACGGGGCGGGGAAGACGACCACCATGCGCCTGATGTGTGGGGCAATTTTCCCGGACAAAGCCTCTGGCGGGGAAAAGAGCCTGATACGGATTGCAGGTTATGATATGACCCGGCAAACAGAAGAGGGGCGCGCCCATATCGGCTATCTACCGCAGCGTTTTTCGTTGTATGAAGACCTGACCGTGATGGAAAACCTGCGCTTTTTTGCTGAGGTGCGCGGTTTGAGCCAGAGCGAGTGGAAACCGCGTTGCATGGAGATTTTAGAATTTGTCGGTCTGGCGCGCTTTATCCAGATGCGCGCCGGAAACCTATCCGGCGGGATGAAGCAGAAATTGGGCTTGGCTGCAGCGCTGGTTCACCAACCCAGGGTGCTGCTGTTGGATGAACCGACCACCGGGGTTGATCCGGTGACCCGGCAGGATTTCTGGCAACTGATCATCCGCCTGGCTGGGCAAAGGGCTGGGGAGGGCATCGCGGTATTTGTGAGCACGCCCTATATGGATGAAGCCTCGCGTTGCACCCGGGTGGGGTTCATGCGCGCAGGCAGGGTAATTCTGGAAGGAAAGCCGTCCGATTTGCGCAATCGCCTGGCGGGGCAGATACTGGAATTGCGCGGCAGTCCGATTCAATTGCTGCGCAGAGTGGTGGAGAGAGACGAGTATGTGGAAACCGCCTTGATGTTCGGGGATCGGCTGCATCTGCGCGTGCGCCAGGGAAAAGATCAGGAGGTCATCGCCCGCCTGGAGCGACAAATCCCGGCTGAGGGCGGCGAGATTAATCTGCTACGCCACATCCCGCCCCAATTGGAGGATATCTTCATCGCCCTTCTGGATGAAGGGAGCCCTCAAGGATGATGAACGAGGAAGTAATCGTAACCAGGGACCTGACCAAGCGTTTTGGCGATTTCACAGCCGTGAACGCGGTTTCATTTTCCGTCCGCGCGGGCGAAGTGGTGGGATATCTCGGTCCGAACGGATCGGGCAAAACCACCACCATTCGGATGTTGCTGGGGCTTTTGCTTCCCTCGGGCGGCAGCGCTCAGGTCTTGGGCTACGATATCCGCCGCCAATCCGAACAAATCCGGTTGAATGTGGGATATATGTCTCAAAAGTTTGCCCTGTATAACGAGCTTACGGTGCGCGAGAATCTGACGTTTTATGGGGGTGTGTATGGGGTGCGGGAGAACAGGCGGCTGGATGAGGTGATAGACCTGATTGGGTTGAGCTCTCTCCAACGAGCGCGGGCTGGGGAACTCTCCACGGGATGGCGGCAGCGGCTGGCGCTTGGCACAGCGATTGTGCACCGACCAAAACTGCTCTTCTTGGACGAACCGACCAGCGGGGTTGACCCGATGGCGCGGCGTTCTTTTTGGGACTTAATCTACACCCTGGTTGCGGGCGGGGTGACAGCGATGGTCACCACCCACTACATGGACGAGGCGGAGTATTGCGGCAGGGTGGGCATCATGCGCAACGGGTCGCTTCTGGCAATGGATACACCCTCCGCCCTGAAGGAAAATGCCCTGCCGGGATATGCCTGGGATATCCTTCCGGGCGAGGAGGGTAGCTTCTCGCTTCTACCTGCCCTGGCTGCTCTGGAAAAGTGTCCCTGTGTGCTGCGGGCGGGGTTATCGGGCGACCATTTGCGGGCAATCACACCCGCAGGGGTCGAAGCTCATGAGTTGCAGACGCAACTATCTCAGGCGGGCATTCAAGTAGCCCGGATTGAACAGGTGGAGCCGACGCTGGAGGATGTTTTCCTGGCGCTGGCTGGGGAAAAAGGGGACTGAACCGGGGAAGTCAATCTAATTTACTGCCCTGGCTTGCCGAGATGCGGCAAATCCCCCAAACTCTACCATCCTGGCGTATAATTTTGACGTGAGCAACGCCCTGCCGCGTTTCGTTATCGCCGGAAAAATCACCAGAGATTATCTCATCTTGCCCTCCGACCAGGTGTTATTGGATGTGCCGGGAGGGAACGCTCTGTACGCCGCGGTTGGGGTGGCGATATGGGAGCCAGATCCCCCGCCTGGCATCCTGGCGCGGGTGGGAGAAGATTATCCCAAAGAGTGGTTGGAGCAATTTGCGGCGCAGGGCTTGGATATCCGCGGCGTGCAGGTGATGGCGCAAGCGGTAGATGTGCGCACGTTTACCGCCTACACCAGCCGCAGCGCCCGCTCCAGCGAGGACCCGGTTGCCCATTTTGCCCGGTTAGGGTTGCCGTTTCCCAAATCTTTGCTGGGCTACCGCGCTTCAGACTCCTACCTGGATAGCCGCACCCAGCTCCTGCCCATCTCGCTCCGTCAGGGGGACATCCCCCAGGAATATCTGGACGCCAGCGCAGCCCATCTCTGCCCATTGGACTACCTGACCCACAGCCTGCTGCCGGCTGTGCTGCGCCAGATGGAATTCACCACCTTCACCCTGGACCCCTCG
>JBBIPD010000089.1:261-3555 GCA_037443025.1 Chloroflexota bacterium | reverse complement strand
ACCCTACTTTTTGGGATGATGTGCCAGCCCTGCTCACCGGGCTGACGGCTTTTCTCCCCTCTGAGGAAGAACTTTGCTCCCTGTTCCAGGGTCGCAGTACAGACCTGTGGGAGATGGCTGAGGCGCTGGCTGCCTATGGCTGCGAAATCATCGTCATCAAGCGCGGCGAGGGTGGACAATTGCTTTACGATTCCGCCTCCCGCACCCGTTGGGAGGTGACCGCTTACCCATCGCGGATCGTTGACCCAAGCGGCGCAGGCGATGCCTTCTGCGGCGGTTTTTTGGCTGGTTACCGGCGCAGTTATGACCCTCTGGAAGCCGTGTTGCATGGCAATATTTCGGCTTCGCTGGTTGTCGAGGGCACCGGACCCTTCTATGCGCTGGATGCTTTGCCAGGTCTGGCGCAGGCGCGCCTGGAAGCATTGCGCCAGGCGGTGCGCAAAGTGTGATGACACTCGATGGAAACCGAGCTCATTGAATCTGTCCTGAACCTGGCGGTAGCCATCCAGCAAATCCCTGCCCCGACTTTTAGCGAAAGTCGGCGGGCAGAATTTGTGCGGGATTGTTTCCAGAAGGAGGGACTGGAGGTTATCATCGACTCGGTGGGGAATGTGCTGGCGCGCCTGCCTGGAAGGGGCGAGGCTTTACCGTTGATTGTCTCCGCCCATCTGGACACCGTCTTTCCCGCCTCGGTGGATTTGACCGTCCGCCGCACGGTAGATGAGATTGCCGGTCCGGGAATAGGCGACAACTCAATCGGCGTGGCAGGTTTGTTCGGTCTTTTGTGGGCGCTCCGGCGGCGAGGGAGCAATCTGCCGGGGGATGTCTGGCTGGCGGCGAATGTGGGCGAGGAGGGATTGGGCGACTTGCGCGGGATGCGGGCGCTTGTCGAACGCTTTGGCAAGCAGGCGCTGGCGTATATTGTGCTGGAAGGAATGGCGCTGGGGCATATCTACAACCGAGGCTTGGGTGTGCGCCGCTATCGGGTCACCTTCCAGACTCCAGGCGGGCATTCCTGGGTGGATTTTGGACGCCCCTCGGCGGTGCACGAAATGGCAAATTTCGTAACCACGTTGACCTCACTCCAACTACCCCAGAAACCGCGCACCACCCTGAACGTCGGCGTTATCAGTGGGGGGACATCGGTCAACACGATTGCGGCTGAGGCTTTCTTTGAGCTGGATTTGCGCTCTGTCGATCAAACCACGCTGGAGCGAATCAGTTTGCAAGTCGAGGAGATGGCTGGTCAAGCCAATACCTCTGAGGTCAGGGTCTCTGCCGAGGTGATTGGCAGCCGTCCGCCAGGGCAGATTTCCAGGAACGCGCCGCTGGTGCGCCTGGCGTGGAATTGCCTGGTTGATCAGGGAATCCAGCCGCGGTTGCATATCGGCTCTACTGATGCGAACATCCCCTTGAGTCTTGGTTTACCCGCGGTGTGCATTGGGCTGACCCGCGGCTTGGGGGCTCACACTCTGACCGAGAGAATCTATACCCGTCCGCTTATCCAGGGGTTAGCGCAACTGGTCTCCCTGGTGGAGGGGGTTTATTCAAAGGTCAGTAAATTCCGCACACCGGCTGAGGATAGTTTGGGGTGAAGGCGCAGCCAAAGCGATAGCCGTTTTCAAAGCGGACGAAAACGGCGTACTCTTGTTCGCCCGTGGTTAATAACGGTCGCTGGACGGGGAGGATATCGGGGTCATCGCTTAGCTCCAGGGTGTAGGCGCCGCGGGCGTTCTGCAGGAATCCATCCACTTTTTTCAACGGCTCGGGTAAGCCTTCTTCCGTTGTGGCTTGCATGCCCGTCTGGACGAGCTGGTGGGTGGCTTGAAGCGCCTGCCGTCCCTGGCTGGGGTAGAGCGAAAATGCGCCTAACGCCCCGGCAAGCGCTACCGGTAGAAGGAGACTGAGCAACAACTTAATGATTGAGAACGAGACGCTTTGAAACTCCTCAGCCCAGACATGCAATGTCCAGCGAGTCAGGGCTGCCAGGGGTAAGAAGACCGCCGCACGAGGGAAAAAGGTCATGATTAACAGAACAAAGAGCCCTAGAAAATAATCAACATTGGCGTTGGAGCCGACAAAAGAAAAAAGGGTAGAGATTAGCGCTCCCGCCAGCGACCCAAGCAATACGCCGGGGATGGCTTCATCATGCCAGGCGGCGATGAGACCTATCAACCCCCCAACCAAACCTGTAAAAAGGATATCGGTGGTGAGACTTGACCCCGGATGGAACAGGGGAATGCCTGGGAGAAAGAGGGGGTTAATCAGTTGAGAGACCAGCCCATAAGCCAACCCAATCAGCAGCCCTACCACCAATCCAAGTACACGCCGAGCGCGATCATTCATGATGTATATTCCTTACCCTACCAGGATGAAATTTAAGTATTCTGTGTATATACACTCTGGGAGCGAAATTTGTTCAAATTCTGCGCCCAATTCTAGCGGCGCAGTCTGGCGCGGACATCCAGAGCGATGACGCCTTGGCGTTCTCCCAGGACCCTCAGGGGGTTAATCTCGATTTCGGCAATGGCGGGAAAATCCAGAACAATCTGGCTCAGACAGAGAATGGCGTTGATGACAGCCTGACGGTCGGCGGGCGGGATGTTGCGATAGCCGCGCATCTTGCGCCCTGCCCAGGTTTCGTCCAAAAGGCGACTTGCCTCCTCACGTCCGAGGGGCGCCAGAGCAAAAGCGATGTCCCTCAATTCTTCCACCTCAATCCCCCCTGAGCCGAACATGACCAGAGGTCCAAATTGGGCATCCTGGACGACGCCGATGATGATGTCCTGCCCACCGAGAATCATGGCTTGGACGGTAACCTCCAGCGTCTCATCCTCAGGCTGGAGCTGACCGGCTTTGGCGGTGATCTCCTGAAAAGCGTCGGCTACCGCCTTGGGGCTGTTCAGGTTGAGGATTACGCCGCCGATGTCGGATTTATGCAGGATGTTTTCCGAGGCGATCTTCAAGGCTACCGGGTAGCCGAGCTGAGAGGCGGCGTTTAGCGCCTCTTCCAGGGTCTTGACGGTGAGGCTGGGCGGGATTGGGATGCCATACGCCTGTACAAGCTGAAAAGCGACTTCCTGGGGGATAAAACCGTTGGGTTGTAAAGCCTGGTTGGAGGTGTAAGCCTCGAGCAATGCCTGGGCTTTCTTTTTATCCCCTTGGATGCACGGGACGGGTTCGTCCATCTGACGTTGCAAATATTCGGCTCGCTCCGCCAGGATTGCCAGGGCGGAGGCAGCCCGCTCTGGGAAGCGATACTCCGGCACGCGCGCTGCTCGAAAATGCTCCACA
>JBBIPD010000089.1:0-251 GCA_037443025.1 Chloroflexota bacterium | reverse complement strand
GCCTCCTGAATCAGGCGCTCTCCCATCAAGGCAATCACCACCGGTTTGGCAGCGGAGTGGATAACCGGGATGAGCGCTTTGGCAACTGCGCCAGCCGTGTGCATCGGCGGGGGAGGCAGAATCACCAGCACACCTGAGACCTGAGGGTCGTCCAGGAGGATGCTCAGGCAACTGGCGTATTGCTCAGGCGTTGCAGAGGCGAGCATATCCACCGGGTTGTGCAGGCTGGCGGCAGGGGGTAAGATCGCCTC
>JBBIPD010000088.1:0-10019 GCA_037443025.1 Chloroflexota bacterium | reverse complement strand
TCAGCAGGCTATCGAAACCCATCCAGGCAACGCCGCCCCCAAAGTCCGCCAGGATGAAGAAAACCACCATGCCGATAAGTAAAATCGCCAGGCTGGCGGTCAACGCGTGGCGCATGGCGACCGCCCGCAGCACACGAGCATTCTGCCCCACCAGGTCTAAAACCGCCAGCATGAACATATTGAACATGTTGCTGCCAAGCATGCTCCCCGCCGCCAGGTTGGGCGAGGCAATTGCCAGAGCGTTCAGCGCCGAGAGCAGTTCCGGCAGGGATGTGGCGCCAGCCATGAGCAAGGTGCCGATAAACATCCCGCTCAACCCCGTCCTTACGGCGATGACATCGCCATATTCCGCCAGCTTAATCGCCGCAAGGACAACCACGCCGGCGCTGAGGATGAATTGTAACCAGACCATAATGAACCCGCCTCGACTAAGGGGATTAAGGAACGCCCTTGACCACAGGGACTTGCCAGGCAGCCAGAACGCCGGTATTGGGGTTGTTTAAATCTCCCACAACCGACTCAGCCGCCGCCAAACATCTCTCCACCACAGTTTCATCCGGAACAATGGCAAAAAGGGTGTAATGGCTCTCCTCGTCGCTGCGCATCAGGCGGTTAATGCCCGCCATCAAGGTTGTGCCTACCAGCCTGGCGCGTCGCCAGCGATTGATCCCGGTGCTTTCGATGATGGTCGCGCCGCTAATGCCGGCTTTGTCCCAGGCATCCAACACCTCGTCCAGCCGATTGGGATCATCTAACACAAACATGACCATATACATTGCGTTTTTCCTTCTACACTTCTCAAAAACCGGGAGAAATAAAAGCAGGGCATTCCATCTTGCGACGAAGCGCCCTGCCGCAGGGTTCTTCTTGAGGTTCAGCCTACATCTTCCACTCTTTCAATTTCCGGGAAGAATTGACGAACCGTCCCCTCAACCCAACCGTGGAGTGTGCTCGGTAACAGTGGGCACCCCAGACAGGCGCCTCCCAGACGGACTTTAAGCACGTTCCCTTCAAGGGCAACCATCTCGACAGATCCGCCGTGAAACTGCTCAATATACGCGCTGAGTTTCTCGATGAGCGCCTGTATCTGGTTCAGATATTCCTCGGGCGATATCTGGCTCGGGGCAGTCATCCTCTAACCTCCTTTTACAGCGGTCGTTCCGTTGTGCATACCTTGCCTGAGCAACGCCATAACCTGTTCATGGGTATGACTCAGCCGTTGAGCAATTATACACGCTAATCGGTCGAGGATGAGAGTCCCTGTTTCAGGGTCGTCCTCGCACAGTTTTCGCAAGTCCCTGCCTCGCAAGCGCAACAGCCTGGAATTTTCGGTACAGATCGCGCCCGAGGTGTACACCCGATTGCCCAACGCCGCCGACCAACCCACCACCCCCCCGGGTTTCACCCGCGCCACCACGATTACCGAACCATCATCCGGTTTGTAGCGCACAGTGACCTCGCCCGTAACTACCAGGTAGAGAAACTCAGCTAAATCGCCCTGCTCAAACAAGATGGAGCCCGTATGCCCCTCCAACACTTTGAACATGGGCTGAATTCTCTCCAATTGGGCGGGTGTGAGCCCCTGAAAGAGAGAGGTGTGTTCCAAAATATCGCCTAACATCAACCGACCTTGCTCAATGAGTATATACAATGTAACCAGACAGGTGTAAATTTTATAGTGGCATATATCCTCAAACAACAGATAAAAATCATAAATTGAGGTGACAGAGGGGTTAAGAAAAGAGCGCTAGAGTCACACCTCTGGCGCAATCAAATTGTGGCAGATATTTATCGTTTCAGGCGTTCACCGGGTTCACCTGTTCGGCGGGAACGGGCTGGGCTGCAGGGCGAAAGACCAGGCTGTTGCTTTCGGGGTCCACATCCACCAGGATGGTATCGCCAGCGTTGAACTGACCACTGAGCAAACTCACCGAAAGCGGGCTTTCGACATGTTTTTGGAGAGCGCGACGGAGCGGGCGCGCCCCAAAGGAGGGGTCATAACCGACCTCCGCCAGCCAGTCGCGGGCAGCGGTGGTCAGCTCGACGGTCAAGCCATGCTCTTTCAAGCGCTCCTGCACTTCTTGCATCTGTAAATCAACGATTTCCTTCATCTGCTCCTTCGTAAGAGCGGAGAAGGTGATGATTTCGTCAATCCGGTTGAGGAATTCGGGGCGGAAAGTGCTCTTTAACGCCTTCTCAATCTTCTCGTGCTCGGCGCGTTCCTCAGAATCGCCCGTTCGCTGCAAGAACCCCAGGCTGCCAGAGCGGCGCACAAACTCTGTGCCCAGGTTGCTGGTCATTATCAGCACCGTATTGCGAAAATCCACCACCCTTCCCTGACCATCGGTGAGGCGACCATCATCCAGGATTTGGAGTAAAGCGTTCCACACTTCGGGGTGAGCTTTCTCAATTTCATCGAACAGGATCACCCGATAAGGGCGCCGACGCACGGCTTCGGTTAATTGACCGCCCTCCTCATACCCCACATACCCCGGCGGCGCGCCAAACAGGCGTGAGACGGTGTGTTGCTCGCGGTATTCGCTCATGTCAATCCGCACCAGGGCGTCCTCGTCGTCGAACATGAACCAGGCTAGCGCTTTTGCCAGTTCAGTCTTGCCCACACCCGAGGGTCCAATGAAAATAAAGGAGCCAATGGGGCGACGCGGGTCCTTCAAGCCGGAACGGGCGCGACGGATGGCGTCGGAGATGGCGCGGATGGCTTCATCCTGACCCTTGATCCGTTCATGCAGGCGCTCCTCCATCTGGAGCAGCTTTTCAGCCTCGGTCTCCATCATTTGAGTCACCGGGATTCCCGTCCACTGGGCGACCACTTCGGCGATGTCATTGACATCCACCACCTCGTCGAGCTCGTGCTCAGCCTCCCACTGGTCGCGTTTCTTGTTGAATTCCGCTTCGAGGCGAATGCGCTCGGCTTTCTTCTGGGCGGCGCGTTCGTAATCCCTCTCCAAACCCGCCTGCTCTTCTTCGGCTAAAAGACGTTCGATTTCGCTTTTCATCGCCTTCAAATCGGGCGGTAGAGAGTACAACGCCACACGTAACTTGGCGGCGGCTTCGTCCATCAGGTCAATCGCTTTGTCCGGCAGATGCCTGTCGGTCACATATCGGGCGGAGAGCTTCGCCGCTTCCACCAGGGCAGCATCGGAGAAGTGCACTTTGTGGTGGGCTTCGTAACGATCGCGCAAGCCGCGCAGCATCTTGATGGTATCTTCTACACTGGGCTCTTCAACGTAAACCGGAGCAAACCGCCGCTCCAGGGCAGCATCTTTCTCGATATACTTGTGGTATTCGTCGAGGGTGGTTGCGCCAATGCACTGCAACTCCCCGCGCGCCAGAGCCGGCTTGAGCATATTGGAGGCGTCCATCGCGCCTTGCGCCGCCCCTGCGCCAACCACGGTGTGCAACTCATCAATGAAAAGAATCACCTCGCCGCTGGCGCGCTGAATCTCTTCAATCGCCGCTTTAAGGCGCTCTTCGAACTCACCCCGGAAGCGGGAACCGGCGATCATCGCGCTCAGGTCGAGCGAAACGACCCGCTTGCCCATCAAGATTTCAGGGACGTCATTGGCGGCAATTTTCTGCGCCAACCCTTCCACAATCGCCGTCTTACCGACCCCTGCCTCGCCAATCAACACCGGGTTATTCTTGGTGCGTCGGGAGAGAATCTGGATGACGCGCAAAATCTCGCCATCACGTCCGATGACCGGGTCGAGCTTACCCTCCCGAGCAGCCTGGGTTAAGTCGCGGGAATATTTTTCCAAAGTGCGATAGCGGGTCTCAGCCTGCGGGTCGGTCACGCGTTGACCGCCGCGAATCTCCTGAATTGCCTCATACACCCGCTCACGGGTGACGCCTGCCCCCTCCAACACTCGAGCCGAGGGTGTGCTGCGCTCGCTAAGGATCGCCAGGAAGATATGCTCGGTTGAGATATATTCATCTTTCAGGCGGTTGGCTTCTTCGTTCGCCAGGTCAATGATCCGTTTCACGCGTGGAGTGATGAATATCTGCCCCGCACCGCCTCCAAAAATGTTGGCTTTGGGGCTGGTGCGCAGGATGTAATCCAGGCGCTCAGACAGGGCAGCCGAATCCACCTTCAAGAGGTCCAATATTTGCGGAATCACCCCTTGAGGTTGCTCAATCAACGCCAGAAGGATATGCTCTGTATCAATCTGGTTGTGACCATAGCGCTGGATAATCTCGGCAGCGCGTTGAGCGGCTTCCTGGGCGCGCTCGGTAAATCGATCAAATCGCATCATATCTAAAATCTCCTAAGACAGGTACTCCGACCTGTAAGGATTATAACATTGAGAAGATTAATGTATTGGCGGCATTGTATAAGAAAATTATATGAAACAGGATTGCATGGGTCTGAAATCAAGGGAAGGGGGTGAGGGTAGAAGAGATGGGCACCTCGGATGGCGCAGCAGTCCAGGTAGCGGTTGGCGTCACTGTAATCAAGTAAATGAGAGGCACCCAGCCAACCCGCCCCTCAGCGTCTTGCACTTCCACCCATACCAGACCATTCGAGATTTGATAACCATATAACACAGTCAGGGATGCTCCGCTTCTCAGCACAGGTCCGATGACCGGTCCACCGGGAAACTGGCGTAACTGCAGGTCTGGCAATCTGACATTGACGGCTTGGGCGGCAGCGGGGGTCGGTGTAGCCGTTGGAGTGGAGGTGTCGGTCGGCGTCAGGGTCGGGGTAGGGGTCTCGGTAGGAGTGGGGGTGAAAGTAGCAGTGTGCGTGGGGGTTGGGGTCGAAGTCGGGCTTGGACCCGGGGTGACAGTGTGGGTGGGGGTGGGAGTGGTGGTAAGGGTGGGAGGTATCAGTGGATCAAGCCTGGCGGTCAAAATTTGCTCCACCGATACCTGGACTTTTTCCAACGAGTTCAGCGCTCCAACTGCCTGCAAACCAGAGCCAATCTCCTCTTGCAACTGGAGGCTGTCCTCATAAAGCAATGGCTTGCTGGTGCGGACAGTGATATCCAGGAGAAGGGTGTTCTCCAGACGATCGGTCTGCAGACCCACCAGTTCTGCATTTCCAATTTCGGTCACCTTCTCGTTTACCACCTCGGCGATCAGACGGTCCTGTGTTGCCTGGCGCACAAACTGAACGGTGTAGTAAGCAAGCGGAACCAGGAGAAGCAGCGTCAGCGCGGCTGAGATTACCAGGCTGCGCGGCACTCGCCTGGAGTTTTCTCGATACCGAGGGGCAAAACCAAGGGAGAAAAACACCAGGGTGGAGGCAAAGGCAATGGTTACCGCGTTGGTAATAAACAACAAGGAAGCCCCACCCGCCACCGACCAGTTACCCAGGGCAATCCCGATTCCAATCGTGCATAGTGGAGGCATTAAAGCAGTGGCAATGGCAACCCCCGGCAGGGCTGCAGAGATATTCGGCATCGCCAGGGCAAAAGCAGCGGCAAGTCCACCGAACAGGGCGACCGCCAAATCCAAAGGCGATGGACGCACACGCGCCAACACCTCACCGGGTAAGTTCCGCCCTTGAAACACGACAAAGGGCAGCAACGTTTCGATCCAGGTCAAAGCGGAAGATATCAAAATAGCCAGGAATGCGCCTCGGATTAGAGCAGAGGCGGCATCTCTCAACAGGCGTGCATCTCCGGTTAAAGAAGCCAAGCCCAAACCGATGATGGGAGACATGAGCGGGGCGACAAGCATGGCTCCGATGATAACCGCGGCTGAGTCGGTCAGCAGCCCCAGGGTGGCAATCCCGCTGGAAAGGGTGACGAGCAAGAAAAAACTGAAATCGGGTCGCGAACTTTCGCGCAATTGCACTTGCACTTCTGCCCGTCGTTCCAGGCTGACGCGGGGCAAGGCGCGGCGAATGGAATAGCGCAGACGCACCTGCCAGGAAGGGCTCGAGGGAGCATCATCGGTGGACACTGTTTTTATTTTACCTTCACTGGGATAAATTTGCTTGAAAAGTTATATCTCCCATTACACCCAAATCGGAGCATCGAACAATCCAGCAAAACCCTCGCTCAACCGGGAACATTTGAAACCGAGCGAGCGTCTTAGATGCGTAAGTCAGACCCTAATATTTGGAGGTAATAGCCATGCGTACGAGATTCATCTTTTTAGTCGGCGTAATTTTAATAGCAGCTTTGGTCTCCGCGTGCGGAGGCGTTGCGTTAGCCCAGACTCCTCAGGCAGAACCAACTCCACCCCTGCGGACGATCACCGTTAACGGGAGCGGTAAGACCATCCTGACGCCGGACATTGCCTATATCTCAATCGGCGTCCATACCGAAAACAAAGACGCAGCAGAAGCGGTCGCTGCGAATAATACCCAGGCGGAGAAGGTTTTGGCTGCCCTGAAGGGTTTCAATATCGATGCAAAGGACATTCAAACCACAAACTTCAGCATCTACCCCCGTCAGGATTACGACCAGGACGGCAAGCCGACCGGGATTACATTCGTTGTAGACAATACCGTCTATGTCACCCTGAGAGATTTGGAGCAGGTTGGCGCCCTGCTGGATGCTGCGGTCAAAGCCGGAGCAAATTCCATCAGCGGCATTTCATTCGATGTCGAGAACAAGACCGAGGCGTTATCTGCCGCTCGTAAGGCGGCGGTTGCCGACGCACAGGCTCAGGCTGAGGAACTGGCGCAGGCAGCCGGGGTCAGCCTCGGCGCGGTGCAATCCATCAGCACCTACACCAATTACCCTGTTCCGGTCGAAATGCCTCGGGCTGCGGTTGCAATGGACATGGCTGCCAGCGTGCCCGTCTCCCCCGGCTCAATGACGCTAACCGTCGAGGTCAACATGGTTTTCGCCATCGAGTAGCCTGAATACCGCTATTTTAGGCGCATCTTTTCCCCATCCCCTTGCCCATTCAAAACGGACAGGGGGATGGGTCTGATTAAGGTCGTCACTCATTTTTCAAAAAAACGCTGCCCCCTCATTTTAGGATAAACCCACAAGGGGTGTACCTGGGTGGATCTCTATTTCATGGTATAAATATTATCCGTGCGCAATTATCTGGTCTTTGAACCAAACCGCAGCTCTGGAGTCGTTTTCCATCTCTTCGCCATTTTGCTGCTGATTGGAATCGGTGGATGGGGCATCTGGCGGGCGGTGCATTCCAGCATTGGTCCAGCTTTCCTGCTTTACTTGCTTTCCGCCTTGATTTCAATCGGTCTGATCCCGCTCCTGGCTTACCGGCTCTACTCTTTGCTCGGCGCATATTATCAAATCGAACGAGATGGGATGCGCCTGCGCTGGGGGTTGCGCATCGAGGACATCCCGATGGATAACGTTCTGTGGATCGGTTCGGATGCCGAGCTGGGGCGTAAACTGCCTTTGCCGTTCTTGCGCTTCCCCGGAGCAGTGCTGGGTGTGCGCCGTACAGCCCAAAATGAGGCGGTCGAATTCCTGGCAAGCCGCTCCCGCCGCCTGGTCCTCATCGTCACACAGGATAAGATTTACGCCATCTCACCCACCCCACCGGACATTTTCCTCGAGAATCTGCGCAGATACATGGAATTGGGATCGTTAAGCCCGGTTGCAGCGCGCTCCGTCCAACCCTCGTTCCTCATCGCCCAGATATGGAATCTTCCCTCTGCCCGCTCTCTTATCCTCAGCGGGCTGGCATTGAATCTGGCGCTTTTGGTTTGGGTCAGCCTGGCAATCCCCGCCAGATCCACAATCGTTTTAGGGATTGCCTCCGCCGGCGATCGGTTGCCCTCTGTGCGCCTGTTGTTAATCCCGATTATCAGTGGTTTCTTTTTCCTGGTGGATTTATTCCTGGGTTTATTCTTTTACCGGCGAGCAGTGGATCCGATCCCTGGCAAGCCGGGCAGTCCTCAATTTGAAGACCCCCTGCGCGCCTCGGTCGCCGCGGAAAGCCCTTCTGACAGCCGCTACCGGGAGATGCTGGAGGCATTGACGCGCTATTTCTGGAGTCTGCGCCGAAGCATCTCCCTGGTGCCAGGGCAATATCTGGCGCATTTACTCTGGGGCAGCAGCGTCCTCGTCTCTGCATTGTTCTTGCTTGCCACCTATTTTATTTTGCGCTACTCAAGCTGATTATCCACTGCGATTGACGGGTTATCCACATTTTTTTGAGGTTTATCCACAGGTTTCTCCCCCATGATGCTCCCCCTTGGATTCCTCCTGAGCGCTTTGATCGGTTATATCGCCTGGCGGCTTCGCTCTCTGAATTCCAGCGGCGCCTGGATGGCTTTCATCACCGGCGGGCTGGTGTTTGGTTTGGGCGGCATCCCCTGGGCAGCCGTGTTGCTGGCTTTTTTTATCTCCTCCAGCGCCCTCTCAAAACTGCTCTCGCGGCGGAAGTCAGAGCTGGATGAGAAATATGCCAAAGGATCGCAGCGCGATTGGGGTCAGGTGCTGGCGAATGGAGGATTGGGAGCGGCTTTGGCGGTGGCGCACTGGTCCCTCTCTGGTGAGAGCTGGCAATGGATGGCTTTTATTGGCGCCATGGCGGCTGTCACCGCAGACACCTGGGCAACGGAGGTGGGAGTCTTCAGCCCTGGTCTACCGCGGCTGATTACCAATGGCAAACGGGTAGAACGCGGCGCTTCCGGGGCGGTCACATTGTTGGGTTATGGGGCGATTTTAATGGGAGGCGCCCTCATCGGCGCGATAGCCGTGTTGTTCGGCGCGCCAAAGGCGTTATCCTTCGTGGGCATTGCCGCGCTCTCCGGACTGGTTGGCTCCACGATCGATTCGCTATTGGGCGCCACCTTGCAGGCGATTTACTATTGCCCGACATGCAACAAGGAGACGGAGCGGTACCCGCGCCACCTTTGCGGCACCCCCACTCATCTCTACCGGGGCTGGCGTTGGTTGAATAACGATTTGGTGAACTTCGCCTGCTCGCTGGCAGGAGCCGGGACGGCGCTCGTCCTGGGGAACTGGCTCCTGTAATCAGGTTGGTCTGATCTATCCGCCAATCTCGCTCATCACCCGGTTGAGCGGGATAACCCCCTCTGCCAAACCATGCCCCCAGGGCTTATTCCAGATGCCATCGAGAATGAGCTGGCGTAAATCTTCAAGGGTAGCGCCCGCCCGCAAGGGGGTGAGCAAATCTACCTCGCCCTCCCGCAACAGGCACAGGCGCAGACGACCATCGGCGGTCAGACGGGCGCGCGTGCAGGCGGCGCAGAATGGCATGGACACAGACGAGATGAAACCAATCTCCCCGCGCGCCTCGGGCAATCGGTAGAGGCGCGCCTCTCCATCTAACTTTCCCCCATTTGCAACCTGCATTGGTCCCAGCGCCGCTTCGATGGTCCTCTGCATTTCCTCCGCTTTCACCACCTGGTTTAGCTGCAACTCGGTTGCGCCTGCGAATGGCATCATCTCGATGAAACGCACCTGCCAGGGATATTCCAGAGTCAGGCGCGCCAGATCAACCACATCGGCTTCATTGTAGCCGCGCACCACCACTGTGTTAAGCTTGACAGGGGTTAAACCGGCGCGCTCGGCTGCCAAGATGCCTTCCCACACGTCCTGCAATGAGCCCCAACGGGTGAGACGCCGAAACTTCTCCGGGTTCAGGCTATCCAGGCTGATATTAACCCGCTGTAAACCCGCCTTCGCCAGCGGCTCAGCCAGCCTCGCCAAAAGCACCCCATTGGTGGTCATGGAGAGCGACCTCACCCCGGGTAGGCTGGCAATCCCTTTGACCAGCTCCACGATATGCAACCGCACCGTCGGCTCGCCGCCGGTCAACCGAAATTTATCGAAGCCAAGCTGGGTGAACAGACGCACCAGGCTCAACACTTCGTCATCCTGCATCAACTCCTGGTTGGGACGAAAAGTCATGTCCTCAGGCATGCAATACACGCAACGCAGGTTGCAGTGATCGGTGAGGCTGATGCGCAGGTAGTGAATCTCACGTCCGAAGCGGTCTATAGCCATGGAAAGATATAACCCAAATAATCTTGATATATATCATAATTATAATCTAATAATTACGGTCTTTGACAACCTCTTCTCCCCCGCTCT
>JBBIPD010000087.1:942-10042 GCA_037443025.1 Chloroflexota bacterium | reverse complement strand
CCCCGGTGGGACAATCTGCTGCCTGCAAAGTGCAGCAAGTTGGTTGCGTTATCGAGTGCGTGAAAGGAGTTTTTTTCAGGTGGGAGGCTGGGGGGATATTCAACCCCAAGAGTACCTTGAGGGATGTCAGAGGGTGCGCGATTATTGCAAAACTCAAAAGATAACGCAGGACGCATGGCGTTTGAATGATTACCCCTTAGACGAAGGACCTGAATCCGAATGGGGGAGCGAACCGGCTCTGGCAAACGACCTGGAAGCCTTTTGCCAGCAAAACGGATATCGGTTTATTCGAATTGCACTTCCCAAACCCGAAGACTATTCCAGACTCGCGTTTCGGGTAATTGCCCTTCAACTCGAACTGGAAAATCGCCAACCACCCGGGGTCCTGATTGAGATGTTCAGTCAATTCGACGCCAGCGCGGTGGTCAAATCTGGCTTACTTCCCTTGTGGCTTATTTTTAACACCTGGGATAGCTATAAATTTCTGGCTGAATCGTTGCCTGAATTTCCCAGAGACAAGCCGGTCTTCTTCTCGCCGCTAACCACCTTCTCCATCACCCCCGACATTGTCCCATTTTCCCGCTGGCAATCCCTTCTGAAGGATTTTGATTGGATCAATATTGGCACTCGCGCCAGTCATTACCCGGCTGACACCTGGACTTTGCTGGACTGGCAAAATCCCCTCCACCGATGGGTTGACAGATACGGACAAAAAATACAGGTTGTCCTCGAACCCGCTATGATCCAGAAAATAGCCAATACAATCAAAAGTTGATATCACACCGGAGGCAAACCATCTACGGAGATAGAGTCAAAATCGGCGATGGTCCCTTGTGCTATAATGAAAATGCATGAAAGCAATCACGATATCCCGTCAATTGGGCAGCCTGGGCGATGAAGTTGCTCAGGCGATCGCCTCTCGTTTAAATTACCGGGTGGTTTCGCGAGAGATTATCAATCAGGCAGCCCTGAGATCAGGCGCGCCCGAGATGGCATTGGTGACAATAGACGAACTGGATCTCCTGGGGATTCAGCCAACGGTAAAAGCGCGCCGCGCCTATCAGGCTACCGTTGAAACGGTAATGAAAGAATTGGCAGATGAAGGTGATGTAGTCATCGTCGGGCGGGCGGGTCAGGTTATCCTGCGCGAACATCCGAATGTGTTCCACGTAAAAGTGATTGCACCTTCTGCCTTGAGGGCTGAGAGGATTGCCAGGCTTCATAATCTATCCCTGGAAGCCGCCAAAGCTCAAATTGAGGCAAGCGATCGCAATCGCAAAAACTACTTGAAAAGATACTACCGCGCCCGATGGGATGATCCCGAATTGTACGACATCATCATCAACACCGATCGCCTAGACCCTGAACAGGCTGCATGCCTGATATGCCAGGCGCTCACCCATTGCGACCAACGTGCTCCTTATGCCCGCTACGAACAACTCCCTAAATAACCCCCCTTACCAGACCGAAAATCAATCGCATCGAACCCAATTCTCCCATCCATCGGAAGAGTCGATTGCCAAAATCCTGGATTTTTACGGCATCGAGTGGCAATACGAGCCGCACACATTTCCACTGGAATGGGATGAAGCAGGCAATGTCATCGAGGCGTTCACCCCAGATTTTTACCTGCCTCAGCAAAATCTCTATCTCGAATTGACCACCTTGCGTCCTGAGCTGACAACCAGGAAAAACCGCAAAATGCGGCGAATGAAAGAACTCTACCCCCACATCAATATCAAGCTCCTGAAACGCCGCGAGATGCGTGATTTGATGGTCAAGTACGGTCTGGATCAGGAGGCGGCAAATCTCCACGGGGGTGAAGCGCAACCCACATTAACTCATCAGCAGGCAGCGGAATGAACGAGAGCTTACTCCAGAATTACCCTGTTTACTCAGAAGATATCTCCGAGATCATCCTCACCCCTGACCAGATTCAACAGCGTGTCATCGAAATGGGTAGGCAAATATCACAGGATTATTACCAGCTCGACCCCATCCTCATCGGAGTCCTTAAAGGGGTATTGATTTTTATGGCAGATTTATTGCGCGCCATCACCATCCCGGTCGAAGTGGATTTCATGGCGATATCCAGCTATTCACAGGAGGCGCGGGATAAAGGGCTGGTGCGCCTGGTGAAAGACCTGGAAACGCCTATATCCGGAAGACACGTATTGTTCGTTGAAGACATGGTTGACACCGGTCTCACATTGAATTATCTTCTACGCACTCTACAAATGCGCCAACCAGCCAGCTTGAATGTTTGCACGATTTTCAACAAACAAAAATTGAGGCTGATTGACATCCCCATAAAATATAAAGGCTTCGACCTTCCAGACCGATTTATTGTCGGTTATGGACTGGATCATCGGGAAAAATATCGCAATTTACCATTTGTCGGTATGCTTAAGCCCCAAGCCCTTCAACGGCGAGATGGGGCAATACAGGTTTGAGGAAATATCAGGTGTTTTCGTGGTAAGAAAGCGGGAATTAAAAGCAGGGGCTCCAAGTAACCTTCTGGCGTTTTGCCGATCCGCTGGTGGGTACCTGCTCAGCCCCTTATTCTTCATAAGGTTCTGGCGGTGATAACCCTTGCCCTCGGTATCCTGTCAGCCTCCCTTTGTTGATTTGCCTTTGGATCTTTTCGACTTGCGCAAAGACTTACAGACTTACCAACAAAGCTTAGCTGATATCAGGTTGCTTCTGCTCTCCCTGGACCCTAAACCCATTCGTGGGTCTACCTCTGGTGTTATCTCTAAAAGAGATCAACCAAACAACCAGTTCAAGCTTCCGCTTCGGCAGGCTTGCCTTCCAATTCCTTGGGGCTCCCTGGCTATCCGGAAGATAATTGATTAATTATCTCCCTTCAAGCATAAATACTATACAAAAAATTGAGACCCATGTCAATACATCAGCATCAATTTTTAAGTAATTTTAAGGTAGAAAGAATGAGTATCAAGGGAGATCGTGAACAGCATAATCATCAGCGCCAACCTTTGTGATAAACTAGCCGCCTGTCAGTGATAACCGTTAAATAAGCGATAGGTCGTCATGGAATTTAAACGAGCATATTTATACACATTGATCATCATCCTGTTCACCGCTGCCGGTTTTGCCGGCGGTTTTTTGGTCAGGTCTATTCTCGTAAGGTCTGAGAGCAAATGGCAAATCCTGGAGCAGGCTTACCAGATTTTGAGTAAAAACGGGTTAAAGGACCTCCCCGCACAGCCGACTCTGGAATATGGGATGATTCGGGGTATGTTACAGGCGTATGATGATCCTTACACGATGTTCGTTGAGCCTGCCCAACATGAACTTGAAAGCAACACCCTCGAAGGGAAATTAGGCGGGATAGGCGTCCGCCTTGGGCGGGATGAAGAGGGCAACGTGGTTCTTTATCCACTGCCGAACAGCCCTGCTGAGGATGCGGGCATCCTGGAGAACGACAGATTGATAAAGGTGGACGACTTAAATATCACCCCCCAAACCGACCTGGATACCATTCAAGCCGCTATCCGCGGACGGGTGGGTCATTGGATTACCATCACCATCGCCCGCCCCCCGGATAATCAATTGATGGAATTTCGCATAAAACGGGCAGAGATAGCATTGCCCTCTGTAACCTCCCATATTGACCCGGATGAACCTCGCCTGGGAGTTGTTGAAATCAACCTTATCTCCGCAAGCACCCCCGCCGAGATTACCAGGGCGTTCAAAGACCTGTCTCAGCGCGGTGCGAGTGCATTCATATTGGACCTACGCGACAACTCCGGTGGTCTGCTTAATTCTGGGGTCGAAATCGCCCGTTTATTCCTGAAATCCGGAGTGATTATCGAACAGCAGTATAAAGACAAGCAAGTAGAACGATTTTCGGTAGAAAAAGCGGGGGCGCTGGCAGAAACCCCAATTGCCATTTTGATCAATGGCAACACAGCCAGCGCGGCGGAGATCATTGCCGGGGCGATCAAAGCCAACCAAAGAGCAAAACTGGTCGGTCAGCCCACTTATGGCAAGAATACCATCCAGCTCGTGTTCGATCTCAAGGATGGTTCCAGCCTTCATGTTACCTCCGCCCGCTGGTGGATACCCGGATTAGAACCACCAATCGAGGGCAATGGCGTTGAGCCAGATATATGGATTGATGAATCAGAAAGTCACACTCCAGATGCCGCCCTGCTCACCGCCTCTCGTCTGTTATTCGGAGAAGAAATACCCTGATGAAATATCCTCGCTTAATGAATTGGTCAAACAATCAGACTGCGCATCTTTTCAACGCCAACCGAGGCGGGAGGGAAATCCCAGACATCAACAAACGATATTGGGAGAACCCACCTGCACCCCAATGGATGCGCCCAAAACGGCGCAGGAGCGGTTGCTACCGTTTTGGGTGTAGCCTGTTTCTACTGCCCGGTTTGATATTGTTGGTCATTTTGGCGTTATACCTCCTGGCGCCATTGACCACCAATGTCCTGATTTTGGGGATAGATTATGTTGAACTCTGGAGTTGGGCAGCGCGCACGGATACTATCATCTTCTTATCTGTGAACCCACTTAAACCAAGAGTCGCCATGCTCTCAATCCCTCGCGACCTTTGGGTAACCATTCCCGGTATTGGCGATAATCGCATCAACACGGCTCACTTCTTTGCCGAAGTGCAACAACCGGGAACCGGTCCACTAAAAGCGATGGAAACGGTGAGAGAGAATTTTGGCTTAAAGGTTGGTTACTATGTACGCATCCGCTTTGAAGGGTTTAAAGATGTGATCAATGCCATGGGAGGGATAGATATCGATTTACAAGAACCGATGGCGGGCTATCCTCCCGGCAGACACCACTTGACCGGCAACAAAGCTTTAGCCTTTGCCCGCAGCCGCATCGGTTCGGACGATTTTTATCGGATGCAACAGGGGCAAATCGTCATCAAATCTGCGATGCGCAAAATGATCAATCCTCTAAACTGGACCCGCATCCCTGCGGTCACTCTCGCCATGCTCCGCTCGATAGACACCAATTTACCCGTCTGGCAATTTCCCCGCCTTGGTCTGGCTCTCCTTCGCGCTGGTCCGAATGGGATAGATAACCGAACAATCCAGCGGGAGATGGTGACCCCTTATACGACCGATCAAGGGGCAAATGTATTGATTCCCGACTGGAACAAAATCAAGCCTCTGCTGATTGAGTTGTTTGGTCAATAGGGGAAGATATCGTGTGACGCCCTTCTGTTTTTCACCCATGATGGATACAAACCCTCAACAATCGCTACCGTGTGACATCAGATAAACATGTTAGAATCTCCATGCTATGGAAATAAAGGTTGTCGCCACCAATCGCAAAGCTGCTCACGAATATTTTCTCGGAGAACGGTATGAAGCCGGTCTGGTTCTGGAAGGGAGTGAGATAAAATCTATTCGCGCCGGTCAGATGAGCCTTGCCGAAGCCTATGGCCATCATGATGGACGAGAAGCCTGGTCGATGGATGCCCACATTGCCCCTTATGAACATGCCAGCATTTATAATCACAATCCACGCCGACCCAGGAAGCTTTTACTCCACCGGCGCGAAATTAATCGCCTTTGGAACGAGGTACGCAAAAAGGGTGTCGCCATCGTCCCAACCCGGGTGTACATCAAAAACGGGAGAGCGAAGATAGAGATATCAATTGCCAGAGGGAAAAAACAGTACGATAAGCGTCAGGAGATCGCTAAACGCGATATCCAACGGGATATTGAACGCAACCTGCGTCAACGCTACGATTAGGAAATCCAATGCAAGAATTAAATCTCACCGCATCCACCCTCAGCAGCATCAATCGATTGCCCGAGGAAGAAAAGCGAAGAATATACACCCGTCTGATTCCGGAAGCTTTGCTTCAGCGATTGTCAATTCCAGCGAATTTCATCACCCCAGATGGAATAGACCTTTTGGAATTGGATTGTCCTCCTAGGAGCAACTCGGTCGAGATGAAACTGTTTCATCAACCAGGTTTTCCGGACCCCGTGCTCCACGGACACATCACCGGCACATTTACCGGACTGGTGCACGTCCTGCTTTATATTCTCAATGATCCGTATTCGCCTCGCTTCGATGTGGACCGTATGCCCGATGGTACGCCTACCAATTTCGGAATCGAAAGGCGCAACATTGAAGCCGAACTGGCTGCCATGCAAGCCGGTCTGGCTCCAGGACAGGTCCGCCGCGGAATGCGCATGCTTGGCGCCGCCATTCAAGCATTTGAAACCTTTGTCAGCAGCCTTGGACACGATATGTTCTTTGCCGAACCGCTTTACTACCATAATGCGGTGATTTTCGAACGTTACGGTTTTGCGTATGAGAAGGGAAGACGCCGGATGGAACGCATCCAGGCTGGTTTCGCCCCTGGCGGTGATCTTGCAGCTCGCCTCGATGCATCCACCCCCTTCAGGCAACCGGAAGCAGCCAACAGCATCCGCCTGCGTTCCTGGGCAATTCACGATGGTCTGTTAGGCGAACCTTTTACCAATGTGACCATGTATAAACGGATTGGAAAATCCGCTGGCGTTTCCACCACCCAGGGTTGCGAATGGTGAACATTATCCGGTATGCTCTCGAATAATTTCGTAGCGCTCATCTTAACTGCCCTATGCGCCATTGCCTGGCTGCGCTTGAACGATTTCGCCGCGCATAGAGGCTGGATCAGCAGTCAGGTCAGCCGAAAAATCATCCATGCCGGCACCGGACCAATATTTGTGACGTGCTGGCTGTTATTTAACAACACCCCTGACGCTCGTTTCCTGGCGGCAACTATCCCCTTAATCATCACTGCGCAATTTGTCCTGGTTGGTGTAGGCGTCATCCGTGATCCAGCAGCTGTCAAGGCAATGTCGCGTTCAGGAGATCGCCGTGAAATCCTCCGAGGACCCCTTTTCTACGGCGCTATCTTTGTGATTATCACCATTTTATATTGGTACGATTCACCTATTGGGATTGTTGCCTTGATGTTGATGTGCGGCGGGGATGGTCTTGCAGATATCCTCGGGCGACGTTTTGGTCACCATAAGTTGCCATGGAACAAGGATAAATCCTGGATTGGTTCATTGGGAATGTTCTTAGGTGGATGGATTTTCTCTTTTTCCATCCTGAGCATCTACCTGGCTGTAGATAAATTCGCGGGTAATACGACCGCATATCTCCTCCCCCTGACAATCATTTCCCTGGTTGGCGCTCTGGTCGAGTCTTTGCCCCTTAAAGATATCGACAATATCACCATCGCCCTCGCAACCCTGGCAACCGGATACCTTGTTTTTTAACCCGTCAAACTTACGCTTTTGTTATTCTCCCTTCATTTCCCCAAAAATCTGTTACAAATCCACCCATAGCACGTTTTATCAGGTGAATATCTTTGAGGGAGAAAAACACCTATGCCGGTTGTTGTGGTGCGATTACCTGATTCAACAGGAAACCCCGAGGAACGTCCGAATAAATGTCCGTATTGCAACAGCCAGATTCTCCAGGGTTGGGGGTTGGCGCCAAAATCTGTCCAGGATATCCAGCCGACCTTCACGGAGATTCATCGGTACCGCTGCTCGGATTGCGGTCGCACCTTCCGCCACTACCCCCAAGGGGTTGACCGCAACTCGCAAACCCTACGGGTGCGCAAACTGGCTGCTCTGGCGTGGGTGATGGGCATCAGCAGTCGAGATGTGGTTGATTTATTTCGCGCCCTGGGGATTGAGCTGAACCGGATGACCGTCTGGCGAGAAGGAAAGGAGCTTGCCAGGCAATTACAGGAACGGGCATCGCCGGAATTGTGGAGGAAATACACTCTCGATCCAGTGTACCTGCCGGGAGTCAGCCCTCGCTTTGGGGTGGTATTGGTCCTGGATGTGGGGCTGGAAAAACGAATTGTCCTGGGGACAATGGATGAGTACAACCCTCGCAAAGTAAAATCCTGGTTGGAGCAACTTGCTCCTGGGTTTGATTTTCAAGTTTCGGTGGTTACAACCGATTTTCTTACCCTCTCCAGACCTCTAGCGCTAGAGAGCGGAACTCCAGGCAAATAAATTCAAGCTGAATAGATGGCGTATCAAATTCACCAACCAAATTTGTGACATCGGCAACTTAACATAATCTTAACTGACATATAATCAAAACACAAAAGAAGACTGCACAGAAAAGGCAAACCTGTTGAAAAGCAGGGGCGCAAAGCCACGGTCTAAGTGTACGCAGACAGCGTCTGCCCAACATATGACAGTCGGGCTGCCTAAGCAAATGATTGTTTTTAATCCCCTTGGGCAGCGTTCAGACCAAGGGGTATTGATTTGTTAGAGGAGGGTGGCAAATGGCAAAAACACACTTTCGAATTTTATTCATGCGTAGCTTCATCTTTATCTTTGTTGTCTTGTTGGTTTATTTCATCTCAAGTGTATTTCCATGGATTATGGAACTTAGCAGTGTAAGCTGGAACCTGGCAAGTCTTTAATATGCGGGCTTCAAGGGGAGAATATACTTATGAGTAAATATCAGAAGCCTATTCAAATCATTTTCCTCATTATTTTAACCCTTGGTCTGATCAGTCCCTCTGTAATCACCACCGGAGCGGTAAAGGTCAAAGCGCACCCTTTGCTGATTCAAATCGCCGGGCAAACTCCTGACAAAGAGGTCAATGTTATCGTCCAAAAGCTGGCGCGTGACAATTCCCTGGAACACCGGGTGGTTCAACTGGGGGGATCGGTCACCAAAGAACTCAAGATCATCAACGCCTTTGCGGCAACCATGGCTGCCAAAGATGCTGTATTTATCGCCACCCGTCCAGAGGTTCGCTGGGTCAGTCTGGATGTTCCTGTCTTGCAAGGAAGCGGAGTTGAGGGAGATCAACTCGTCAGCCAGCGCGCCGACTTCGACCTGCCAACGTACAACGAAGCAGCATCCACCTGGCGGGAGGGTTGGTCTGAGGTCGGCGAGGGGGATGGACCCGAGAAGGGTGATGTGCTGATTACATCCTTCATGAACGGTCTAGCCCAGGGGGTGCGTATCCAGGGCAATTCTAAAGGTCTCCAAAGCGTTGTTCAACTCCCTGAAACAGCAAATGCCACTCTGACCATCGAATACCGCCGCAAAGGGT
>JBBIPD010000087.1:0-932 GCA_037443025.1 Chloroflexota bacterium | reverse complement strand
AAACCGATTTTATCGCCCTCGAGGTTTCGACAGATAGCGGAATCAATTGGATTGAAATAGACCGATTAGCCGGTCCTGCCACCGACACTGAGTTAGTGGTCAGCCGATACGACTTAACGCTATTTGCTCCAGGCGAAGTGAGCCTGCGCTTGGTCACTTCCCCCTCGATGGGAGAAACCAGCCGCTTCTACCTGAATTATGTCCAGGTAGATTACCTGTCTGAACCCAAGCCCGAACCCTATTTACCGTCAATTTGCCCCTGGTCATCAGTACCAATTCGAGTGTTAACTATAATGCGGGGTCTGACTCGTTCCAGGGGGTTGATTTCAACTACACTAATATTGTCCGTGATGAGTTTAGCACAGGCGAATTCTCTGAGAATGCGGGCAACACCCCTTGGAAAAGCAGTTGGGTTGAAGATGATGTAGCAGGATTGGGACCACAAACAGGCAATGTCATCGTTGCCGAAGGCAGCTTGAGAATAACCGATTCTCCAGACACCGGCACTCAACCAGGCGCAGCCCGTGAGATCGATCTTTCCACGGCTGTTGCAGCGGTATTGACTTTCAATTTTCATACGTCCAGCGGTGTAGATGCGGATGACGCGGTCACTCTGGGAATATCCACAGATGGCGGATCGACCTACACACCGCTCCAGACCTATAAGGGGATTGTTGGATCAACCTCAGGCAGCGGTCACTTCAACCTTTCCTCATATCTCGCTGGAAATACCAGGGTACACTTCTGGGTTTCGAATGATTACAGCGAAAGCGATGAATACTTCTACGTGGATGATATCGAAATTAAGTATGCGCCACGTTTCGGAGAGACGGTGAGGGATGGGTTTAACATCGTGTCTTATGAAAACAACGATGGCACCCGCCCTTGGGACACCCCCTGGGTGGATTATGACCCGGCAGGTAGTGGTCCTC
>JBBIPD010000086.1:0-10185 GCA_037443025.1 Chloroflexota bacterium | reverse complement strand
CCACGCCCTATCCCTCGAATATCAGCGTTGGCGGTTTCCCCGGGAACCTCAGCGATGTGAACCTGCATCTCTATGAGATGAATCACACCTGGTCGGACGATATTGACATCCTGCTGGTCGGTCCGCAGGGGCAGAACCTGATTGTCATGTCTGACGCGGGCGGGAACCTGGACCTGGTGAACGTGGATTTGACCTTCGATGACGCCGCGGCAGCCAACCTGCCCGATAGCGCCCAAATCGTCAGCGGAGCGTACAAGCCGACGAACTACGGAGGCGGCGACAACTTCCCCGCCCCCGCGCCCGTTCCTTCCGCCTCCACGACCCTGGATATCTTCAACGGCGCCAGCCCGGACGGTGTCTGGAGCCTGTATGTGGTGGACGATACCGGCGGCGATAGCGGCGTCATCAACGGCGGTTGGTGCCTCGAGCTGACCGGTGAAAGCGCCGCTGTACCGGCGATTGACCTCGAGCAGTTTGTCAGCCTCTCCGCGGATACCCTGACCGGCTCCAGTGAGATCACAGTCACAACCGGTAGCGAGGTATTTTTCCATTACCAGGTACAAAACACCGGCGGCACGACTCTCACCCTGCACACCCTGGTTTCGGACCGGTTCGGGGTGGTGGTCGGACCTGACTACGCCTATGCCCTTGAGCCGGGGGCTATCGTGACCGGCAGCGTCAGCCTGGTTGCCAACGAAGCGCTTGCCAACACCTTCCTGTGGGTGGCAAAGCATGGAAGCGCTCCGGCGGTAGCGGATGCGGCGACGGCGCAGGTGCATGTGGTCAGCCCCTCCATCGTGATGACCAAGACGGTAGGCACCGAAATGGACGTGTGCGCCGCAACCGATTCGATTGTGGTCAACGCCGGGGATACGGTGTACTACTGCTACACCGTGGAGAACACGGGCGACGTACCGCTGCCGCTGCATGATCTCGAGGATGACCAGCTTGGAGTCATCCTGAGCGGGCACTCCTACAATCTGCCGCCCGGTGAGAGCCTGAACCTTATCACTGGAGGCACAACGGTCACCCAGACTGTCAGCAACAGTGCCACCTGGACGGCTTACGATGGCGAGTTAATCAGCGTGAACGCGACCGACGCCGCCACGGTTACGGTGAACGCCCCGGCAATCGAGCTGAGCGTGACGATTGGCTCCGAGGCGGGCGTTTGCGCTGCGACCGACTCAATCGAGGTCAACTCTGGGACGACGGTGTACTACTGCTACACCGTGGAGAACACCGGCAATGTGCCGCTGACCCTGCATGACCTGGTGGACGATAAGCTGGGCGAGATTTTCCAAGGGCTGGCGTTAAACCTGTTGCCCGGCGAGAGCGTGAGCAGCGTGGATGCAGGGTACACCGTCAGCGCGGTGATCAGCGCCGATACGATCAACACGGCGACCTGGACGGCTTACGCTGATGGCGATTTGAGCGCTTCGGCGAGCGCCTCGGCGCAGGTTGTTGTGACGAATAAAAAGGTCTATCTGCCGCTGATTTCCAAGTAGCTCCTGGTTTTCGATTGAGGGATAACCTCAATCTTGCCCAACCTGCCTTGCCCAACCCTGATTGGGCGAGGCAGGTTTTATTTCTTGACGCCAATCCCGGAATATCAGATTTTATAAGGGGAAATTATCCATTTGACTCTTTCTCATAATGGCTATATACTGAATTAGGGTCTGAAACCCGCGATAATTTTTCTACCCCGTGGATACTTAGGCGAATAACCCTGGCTACGAACCGATGATGTCTGGCGTCTGCGAGGCAGAGAAAGCATGAGTCAGCCATAGGAGGTATAAAATGCAAGAGCAGAAAGCTGGTCAAGGCAAACCGCGCCCGCGCGGTTTAATGGGGCGTTTGCTCCTGCACGGCGTGGAAGCCGGTCAGGAGACGCCCGATATGGCGGTTTTTGCCCTGGATCGAGGGCATCAACCCATTCACCAATCCCCGGTTGAGAAAGAGGGGAATTTCGAAATCCCAAACGATGTGTTGGAAAAATCCACCTATATCGCTATCGGTCCTGAGTCGGAGATGCAGGATTTTGACGTCAGTCGGGCGATGGTCTATCGCACGCGGCGATTTATCGAACAAATCAAGGTGAACCCGCAAATACTGATTCCCCGGCGGGATTGGTTTCCCTGGCTGATGGTGACTCTGTGCGTCAGCGGCAGCGTCAAACACTGTATTCCATACCCCTGGTTTTTAAGCGACCTGCTGCAACAGGCGGTGTTTTTCAAGGCTTCCCAGGCGGCGTATCTCAAAGCCACGCGGAGCAAGAAATCTGCCCTGGATGACATCGTTCAGGCAAAGAAGGTCACGGTCAAGCCTGTCTTTCATCGCTGCGAGCCGGTTTGCGATGGGCTGGTTGAGGTGTTTCGGCGCACGTGCTGCTGTTTCCCGATTGACCTGGAGCCGCGCCTGCCAGACTTGTTGGAGCATCTCGAGCGGTTTGTCGAGCGGATACCCATCAAGTTCCCCCCGATACCTGAGCCAGACCCTTATCCCTGGATGCAGGATTTCATCATCAAGGGCGGCGTGTTGGATGAAATGGCGCTGAACGCCCCCACCGACCTCGCCATGCTGAAAAAACTGGCGTACCCTGAGCAGGTGAAGTATATCGAAGCGCGCCCCTATCTGCGGGTATTCTTTTGCAGTTGCGGACCGGCGGTCAAGGTTGCCCAGGGGACCATCCGCTCGGATGGGGAATTCAGCATTTGCTGGCAGGAACCGCTCCGCCTGATGCTGGTCAATTGCCATGATGAGTATGCTTATGTGGTGCGGCAGAACATCGGCGGCAGCACGGTGACCATCTATGACGGCGTGGCGGCAAATAAGTGGTTCCACTATGATGATAACCCGGTGCTGGTCTCTTACCACCCCCAGGCGCAGGGCTGCCGGCATAACGATTTCCCCGGCGAGGGCGCCTTTGCCCTCCTGCAGGATATCGGTCTGACCGAGGCGTATCGCTTGCAGACGCCCGACGCCACAGGCTGGGATCGGTTGGCGGCGCCGGTGTATAACGACGGGCTGGTGGATACGGTGGTCAATCCGGCGGCTGCTTTGGGCGCATACAAGAACCGCAACTGGGGCGGAACATTGCTGCTGCGCTACGCTTTCTCCGAACCAATGAAAGCCGCCGGCGCCAAGTATTACCGCATCAGCGTCAGCGCCGCCGACGCCAACGGCAACCCCACCGGCGCCCGCAGCTACTTCTCCGACGGGCTTTCCTGGCGCAAGTATGTGGTGATTGGCAGCGATATCTTCGTCCAGACCGACCCGCTCGGACCCTTCACCCAGGGCGGCGAGACCAACCTGTACCTCATCCCCTACGACGCCGACGCCGACTGGCAGAGCGGTCAGTACCATGGTTGGGTGGATACGACCAAATTTGGCAACGGGCGACACCTGATAACCCTGGAGGTGTTCAACGCCGCCGGTCAACGCATCCGACCTGTTGGGGCGGGCGGCGCCGGGGTGGACGCCCCGTTCACCTTCCGCCGCTGGTTCCAGGCTGTCGGTCCGACGGCGAATGTGCCCTTTGCCGCGCTCACCCATATGTTCTGGTGGGATAATCGCAAGGCTATCGCTGAAATCGTGGATTTGCGCCACAACGGCAACCCATCGGTAACCGAATGTCAGTTCCTGTCCGGTCCGGGCAGCGACACCTTCTCGGTGGGGTATCTGGCGTATCATCCCGAACCGATGTTCCTGCTCAACCATTCGTTGTGGTGGAAGCGCGGCTTGGGCGGTCCGACCGGTTATCTGGTCTCCGCCGACCCGAACAACGTCGGTCCAGGCTTGGGAGTCAGCCCGGCTGCCAGCTTCTCCAGCATGCTGGACGGCGAGCAGAAATGCAGCTTCTCTCTCAACCTGTATGTGAACGTCAAGACCACCAACGGCATCGGCACCCTGGATTACCTGGACGCCTGGGATTACGCCGCCTTTGCCCTGGAAATCCCATAAGACGGCTCAGGGGCGTGAAACATCACGCCCTGTGGGTTGGGTGATATTTCATCCGCTGTGTTTCAGACCCTGAGGAGGGGAATGTCCAACCGGGTGGATCGTGGGAGGCGCTCGCGGTCCACCCGTGATTTTCGGGCAAAGTGCCGAAGATTCCGCTAAGGCGTCGAATGAAATCTACACCTAGCAGGCGGACCCGTTACGCTCAACAATCGGGCATCGCTGTGCGCGTTATCTTGATGACCACGCCCGACGCGGTTGGGTCGAGGCAGCGGACGAACTCGGTGGTGACCCCATCGGGGTTGATGGATTTTTGATAAGGCGTCCCCTGATACGTCCAGTCCAATGTGCCGCCGTGTTCCAGGATGCGCAGGACGCCGCTCAGGCTGTCCACCAACCAGGGGCATATCAGACCCAACTCCTCGGGATAACGAAACTGCTGCCCCACCTTATAGCGGCGGCGATACATCCAGGCGCAGATTCCTTCTTTGGAAAAGTCCGGTTCTGCGCCATCGCTGCGTTGCTCCCCACCGTTGCCTTCGAAAATCTCCAGGTCGATTCGGTAGCGTTTCATTCCAACCTCCTGTCGTCCATCATGATTTTAATTGAAAATCTCACAAACGCTCTCGAAAAGGGTGAGCTTTCCTGCGCCTGCATTTTTCCACGTTAAGCTCCACACAGCCAATCACACGGTATAATTCCGGTTTAATACTCTGTGATTGGCTGAAAGAACCTTGATTTAAACAGCCAATCCCTTAAGCAATTTGCCGCAGGCAACAACCCGATTTGTCAGATGACCTTCGGCGAGTTGCATCATAGAATGGATGGAGGAAATTATTCATGAAAATCTTGGTCACCGGCGGCGCCGGGTTCATTGGCTCGCACGTGGTGGATATGCTGATTGAAGCCGGGCACGATGTGGCGGTGGTGGACGACCTGTCCACCGGGCGGCGCTCCAACCTGAACCCCAAAGCGCGCTTCTACCAGGTGGACATCCGCAGCCCGGAGATGCGCCAGGTCTTCGAACAGGAACGCCCGGAAGTGGTGGATCACCACGCGGCGCAGATGGATGTGCGCAAGAGCGTGGCGGACCCGATTTTCGACGCGGATGTGAACATCCTGGGTTCGATTAAAGTGGCGCAACTGGCAATCGAGTTCAAGGCGCGCAAGTTCATCCACATTTCGAGCGGGGGGGCGGTGTACGGCGAGCCGGTCTATCTGCCCTGCGATGAGGAGCACCCGGTGCGTCCGCTGTGTCCATACGGCGCCAGCAAGTACACCTTCGAACTTTACCTGTATATGTTCAAAGAACTTTACGGCTTGGATTATTCGATTATCCGCTACCCGAACGTTTATGGACCGCGCCAGGACCCCTTCGGCGAGGCGGGGGTGGTGGCGATTTTCGTGGGGCAGATGCTGGCAGGCAAACCGGTCACCATCAACGGCGACGGCGAACAGGTGCGGGATTTTGTCTATGTGGGCGACTGCGCCCGCGCCAACCTGCTGCCCCTGGAGAAAGGCTCCGGCAGGGTGTATAATCTGGGCTTCGGCATCGGCACCTCCATCAACCAGATATTCGATGGGCTGAAAACCATCACCGGTTACCCTCAACCGGCGCGCTACGGTCCGCCCAAGCCAGGTGAGACCTACCGGATTTACCTGGATGCCAGCCGAGCGAAGCAGGAACTGGGCTGGGAGCCAACGGTGCCCCTGGAGGAGGGCTTGCGTTACACGGTGGAATACTTCAAACAAGCCGAAGTAACGAGTTGATATCCCCCAGAGTCCGCAGGACAGGCGGGGAGGTCGTTCTAATTCTCTGCCATCTTTGGGGACTCTGAGGTGAAATGATAGGAGTTTGGCGTGATTGCAACTCTCAGCGGCAGGGTGTTGGAGATTAACTCGGACTCGCTGGTGGTGGAGGTAGGCGGAGTGGGGCTGCAGGTGTACGCTCCCGGCGGGTTGCGAGCGCAGACGCGGGTTGGAGAGAGCATCTTCCTTTATACCCATCTGGTGGTGCGGGAGGATTTGCTCAACCTGTACGGCTTCGAGACCAGGGAGGGGCGGGATTTCTTCACCCTGCTGCTGGGGGTGAACGGGGTGGGTCCCCGCCTGGCGCTCGCCATCCTGAGCACCCTGACCCCCGACGCCATCCGGCGGGCGGTGTTCCACGAGCAGGACGAGGTGTTTGCCAGGGTGCCGGGGGTGGGGAAGAAGACTGCCCAGAAGATACTGCTCCACCTGCAAGACCGCATCCCGGTGGAGGCGGGGTTGGAGCCTCTGGCTCGCTTCAGCGATGTGGATGGCGAGGTGTTGGCGGCGCTGACCAGCCTGGGTTATAGCGTGGTGGAAGCGCAGGCGGCGTTGCAGACTATCCCGCCGGAGACGCCGCAGGAGGTGGAGACCCGCCTGCGCATCGCCCTGCAGTACTTCGCTTCGTAAAACCATTCACCGCAGAGGCGCTGAGAACGCAGGGACTAAATAATAAACTCGGCGTGCTTTGCATTTACCTCTGCGATCTCTGTGGTGGAGTCTTTATTCTATAAGGAGGAAACCTTGTTCAATAATAAAAAAATCGCCTTTATTGGTCCGGGCGCCATGGCGGAAGCGATGATCGCCGGGCTGATTCGCACCGGCGTGGCGACGGCTGAAGCGATGATCGCCGCCGGACCGACGCTGGAGCGCCTGGAGTACCTGGAGGAGAAATACCGGGTGGCAACCAACCGGGATAACGCCGCAGCCGCCTCCCAGGCGGATGTGGTGGTGCTTTCGGTGAAACCGCAACGCCTGGACAAGGTGATGGTTGGGATGAAAGGCTGCCTGAAGCCCGAGGCGTTGGTGCTTTCGATTGTGGCGGGGGCTTCGATTGAGCTGATCAGCCATGGGCTGAGCCACCCAATCGTGGTGCGCTCGATGCCCAACACGCCGGCGCAGATTGGGCAGGGGATCACGGTGTGGACAGCGGCGCCGCAGGTCTCGGAGGTGCAGCGGGAGGAAGCGCGCCAGATATTAAAAGCCCTGGGGGAGGAGATATTTGTCGAGGAGGAGAGCTATCTGGATATGGCGACGGCGCTCTCCGGCACCGGACCGGCGTATGTCTTTCTGTTCATGGAGGCGATGGTGGACGCCGGGGTGCACCTGGGCTTCCCGCGGCGCATTGCTGAGCAGCTCGTGGCGCAGACGGTGCGCGGCTCGGTGGATTTCTACCGCACCCACGAGGAGCACGTCCACCTGGCGCGCCTGCGCAACCAGGTCACCTCGCCGGGAGGCACTTCGGCGGCGGCGCTGTATTACCTGGAGAAAGCCGGTTTCCGCACCGCCATCTCCCGCGCCATCTGGGCGGCTTACGAGCGCTCGCGCGAGCTGGGTAGGGGCGGCAAAACCCAACCGCCGGAGAAGGATTAGTTTTGCAGGTTGCATCAAGGACAGCCAGAGCCAACAAAAGAAACCCCTCTGCCGCGAATTGCGCGAATTGAGCGAATTATTTATTAAGCAGGGAGGCAGAAAGCTGCTTAATGGTTGCCTTCCATGCTTCATGAATTTGCAACAAACATGTTGCCACGAATGACGCGAATTGAGCGAATTATTTTACAAAGCAGGGAGGCAGAAACCTGCTCACTGGTTGCTTTACCCGCTACCAGAATTTGTAGGAAACATTCCGCCGCGAATGATGCGAATTGAGCGAATGATTTTTGTTGCGAATGGGGGGCTATTGCATCCGTTCAGACCAGACCGGGGTAGCTGCGCAGGATGTCCTCGTAATCCGCCGCCACGCCCTCGGGGGTCGCCCTGCCGGTGGCGATGTTCAGCTCCAGGGCGCGCAGGCGCGCCAGGCACTGGTTGGCTTCCGCCAGGCGGTCGCTGAACTTGAGTTGTTGTTCCAGTCCGCTGAAAATGGTGGCAAGCAGGGCAAAGATGGCGGCGACGATGCACGCCAGCCGCCAGCCGGGGATGCCCTCGCCTATGATGGGACCTGCGGTGGCGGTCCAGCCCGCCACGAAGGTCGCTGCGGCGGAGGTGAACAGTCCACCCACGGTCAGGCGGGTGCTGGTCGTGCGGAGCTGGCGGGTCTCGATATCTACTTTCTTCAAACCATCTTGCACGCGCTGAACGAGAAGCTGGTTGACATCGGTTGATGTTTCTGGCATATATGCCTCCCCTTTAATTGGAGTGAAATTGGCTGAATTATAATTCATTTAAACCTTCTAATTCGGACTGGATATGGGCGTATTATAAACCGTATGGTGATATCTCCTGCTTAAGTATGAGAATAATCCCTGCCGGGGAAGGATGGCGCGGGTTGGTCATCAGGTAAAATAACGGATAGAAAACGTCCAATAATCAGGAGGAAACAATGTCAGGTAGATTGTTTTTCAACAAAGTTCGATGGATATTGCCCTTGATGGCAGGGTTGATTTTAGGAGCTTGCTCGCTGCGCTCAGCCCCGCCCGCCAACCCGACGCCGGTCATCGAAACCCCGGCGGCGGAGGCGACAGCCAGCTTGCGCCCGGTGATCGTGGAGGATGTTCGGGTGACCATCGGGGTCGGTTCGCCCATTCCGGTGGATGTGTTCGTCAGCGGTTCATGGAACGACCTGTGCGCCCAACTGGCGCAGATGGAGCAAAGAATGGTGGATAATCGGTTCGAAATCAGCCTGATGGCAAGCCCCGCCCGGTCGGATTGCCCGCCAGATACGCTGGGCTTGCCGTTCCGCATCGCCGTGCCGCTCAACATGGTCGAAATGCCCGCCGGGAACTACACCGTGGCGGTGAACGGGGTGGAGACCCGCTTTGAGTGGGGCGGTGTTGCATCCGCGCCGGAGGGGACCGAAGTCCCACAGGAGGTTGGGTTGACCTTCCCGGTGGCGTACATCGGCAGGGATGGCAATGTTTGGGTGAAGGAAATGGGAGATGGCGAAGCGCGCCAGCTCACCAAAGACGCCAACGCCAATCTCGCCGCGGATGTTCCCAGCGTGAGTTACTCCTTTCTCAACATCTCCTCGGATGGCAGGCTGGTCGCTTACCGACGGGACAAGGGGACGCCCGTCCCGGACGGCATGCAGTATGAGATTGGATTGTGGGTGTACAACCTGGATACAGACGAGAGTAAGCTGGTGTACGATCAAACCCCGGCGGGTTTCGATTGGAAACCCGGCACGCACCTGCTGGCGTATGGGCAGGGGGTGCAGCCAGGTTACTTCACAGCGCGCGGGGCTGTGGATGAAGCCCTGGCGACCGGCATCTTGGCGGTTGACCTGGACAGCGGCGATAGCGCCGAATTGGTGAAACCCGAGCGCGGCTACGCCCTGTACATGCCGGTCTGGTCGCCGGACGGGCGCTTTCTGAGCTTCGATGAATTGATTTACATGGAAGGGCGGGGCAATTTCGCCTATTACGACTTCGAAGCCCAAAGATATATCGCCTGGGAAAAGGCGATTGGGATGTATGATTGGTCGCCTGATAGCGCCTACCTGGCGTTCGATTATATGACCTACACCGCCAGCGGCAATGAGCGCATCTTCCTGCGCAGCCGGGAGGGCGACCAGGAGATCCAGCTCTCGCCGGATACGCCGGAGTACGCCTATTACCCGGCAATCTCACCCCAGGGAGACGCGGTGGCGTATCTGACCGCCAGCGGCGGGTTGGACAGCGCGATGTACATCCTGACGGTGCAACCGATACAGGGCGGAGACAGGCGCGAACTGGGCGTTTTCGAGACGGTGCTGGGGCTGGACTGGTCGCCGGATGGGAAATATCTGGTGTTCAGCGCAGGTCCGTTCGAAGCGCAAAAGGTGTATGCGGTGGACGTGGAAAATGGCGCTGTGATGGTCCTGGCAGAGGGTGGACAACCCTCGACGACGCCGCCGTAATCCCTCCCCCGGCGGTTGGGGGCAACATCATCCCCTTTCCCGCCTGCGGGAGAGGGGATTTTTTTATTTATGAGGAAAGCGTTCGGTAATTACTCTATAATGTAGACCATCCTCGAATATAATCAAGAATACACGAATAAGTGCTGAGCTTCAGGCGGGAAAACCATGAAGAAATTAACCGCGCCCTTGAGATGGCGTTAGCGATGTATTCAGACCTCCTGGTGCGAGAGACATTCGAATATTCGTGGATTATGTGTGGACCGCGCTTCTCTGTTTGGAGTTTCTGAACGCTCTCAATAAAAGCATCTGTCGCTGCGAGATTCGGCTATACCGCCGAAAGGCGGCATTCGAAGATGAAATAA
>JBBIPD010000085.1:0-10191 GCA_037443025.1 Chloroflexota bacterium | reverse complement strand
GCCGCCGCGTCGACCAGACCGCACCGGTTATGTGCGCCCGCCCATCACCGACCAGACCTTCGTGCCTGAAATTTATTAGTAGAACCGGCTTCAGCCGGTTTCAACTGGCGCCGAGGCGGGCGTCGAAATCACTCAATACCCGTTGGGGTTATTCCACAATCTCCGAGACCTCATCCAGCTTGAGGCTGATGACCTGGCTGGATGAATCCCGCCCCATTGTGACGCCGTAGATGACATCTGCCACCTGAACCGTGTTTCGGTTGTGGGTGACGATGATGAACTGGGTGTGCTGGCTCAGCTCACGCAGCAGTTCGCGGAAGCGCCCGACGTTCGCCTCGTCGAGCATGGCGTCCACCTCGTCCAGGACGCAGAAAGGCGTGGGGGAGACGCGCAACAAGGCGAAGATAAGCGAGACGGCGGTCAGACTGCGCTCTCCACCCGAGAGCAGGGAGAGACCCTGGGCGCGACGCCCCGGGAGGCGGGCTTCGATGTCAATGCCGGTGTTGGTCATATCCTCGGGGTCGGTCAGCACCAAACGCGCTGAACCACCGCCAAAGAGCCGCTTGAAGATCTGGCTGAACTCCTCGGCGACGGCGTCGAAGGTGCGGCGCAGCTCGGCTTGCATCATGGCGTCCAAATCGGCGATCACCTGGCGCACATCCTGCTCGGCTTTTTCCAAATCGGCGACCTGTTCGGTCATAAACTGATAGCGCTGTTTGACTTCTTGATATTCGCTCTGGGCTTCGGGGTTGACCGGACCCATACGGCGCAACTGGGCGCGTTGACGACGGACGTTGTCTTCGACATCCGGCGCGAGCCGCTCGACCCGGGGCAACCGCTCCACCAGCCCATCCAGGGGGAGAGGGGTGGGTCCGGAGACCTCTTCGGTGTATTCGAACGCCACCAAGCCGAAATCGTCTTCAATCCGGCGCCGCCAGGTTTCCAATGCCTCCTGACGGCGCGCCTGGGCGATGCGCGCCTGGGCGTGGTTATGCTCCGCCTGGGTGAGCGCCTGGCGGGCGAGGGTTTCGGCTTCTTGAAGCTCCACCTGACGGATTTCGCCTGCGTCCAGCTCGGCTTCGGCAGGGTCAATCAACGCCCGCAATGCCTGGATTTGCTCGCTCAACTGGGCTTCTTCCTGGCGTTGCTGGGTTTTCTCCTGCTCCAGGGTTGCGAGGGACTGCTGGGTCTCCAAAATGCGCTGGGCGATCGAAGCCAATCCGCTCCGGGCGCGCTCCAGAGCGCCTGTCCGTTCCTGCAGGCGCAGGCGGCTATCGGCAAGGGCGCGCTCGGCTACCGCAGCCAGGGTATTCCAGTGGTTCACCTGCGCCGTCAGTTCGTCTAAATTCAGCTCTGCCAACGCCTGGCTGCGCTGGCGCAACGCTTCACGCACCGCGTCCATCCGGCTTTCCAGCTCAGCCAGCTCGGTCGAGATTTGGGCGGAGAGCGCTTGCCCGCTTTGGATTTCCGCCTGTATGCGCTGCTGTTGTTGCGCCTGCCAATCCCGCTCCCGCTCAGCCGCCTCCAACTCGGTTTGATGGCGGCGGTGCAGCGCCCGGTTGTGTTCTTCCTCCTGGTGCGCCTGGGACAGAGCGGCTTCCAAATCGGCGACCTGAGAGCGCGCCTCCTCCAGGCTGGCAGCGCTGCGGGAGAGGCTGGTCTCCAGGCTGGCTTTTTCAGCAGAGAGGCGCGCCATACGCCCCGCCAATTCCTTCTCCTGGCGGGTGCGGGAGAGGCTGCTGGATTTGGATTCAGCGCCAGCCAGGATGGGACCGGAGGCGTAAAACACCTCGCCGTTCAGGGTGACGGCGCGGGTCTGACGGCGCCGGCTCTCATCCAGGCGATTCAAGACCTGGCGGGCGGAATGACGGTCGCGCACCACCAGGGTGTTGCCCAGCAATAAATCCACCGCCGGGCGCAGGAGGGGTGGACAACTGACCAGCTCAGAGGCAAGACCCAACACGCCCAGCGCCTGAAGGCTGAGGCGTTCTTCCGTGGTCCATCCCTGCTCAGCGGCGGGCTCCAGACGGTCCAGGGGGAGCAACACCCCCCGGCTTGCCTGCCGGGCGAGCAGGTCCAGAGCGGCTTCGACCAGGTCGCCCTTATCCAGAATGACGCTGTCCAGGTATTCTCCCAGGGCGGCGGCGATGGCGGTTTCCAGCTCTGCGGGAGCTTCCAGATGACTGCCAAACGCTTTGGGGTCAGCCTTCAGGCGCGCTTCACGCGCCGCTTTGAGCAGCACCTGCGCCCCCTGGGCGTACCCTGCCAGGCTGGCTTCCGCCTGCTCCAGCACCTGGCGCTGGGCGTTCAGCCGCGCCAGTTCCGTCTCCAGCGCGGCGAGCTGTTGATTGAGTTCCTTATGCTTTGTCTCGAGCTGCTCCAAATGCTGGCGCTTATCTCGCAGGGCGCGCTCAAGCTGCTGACGCGCCGCCTGCGACTTCTCCAAATTCTGAGCAGAGACCTGCGCCTGAGCCTGAGCCTGCTGACGGTTAAGCTCCGCCTGGGAGGCTGAACGAGCGGCGGTTTCCTGGTCTTGCATCAACCGCTCCATCTGGGCTTTGCGTTCAACCAGGCGCGCCTGGAGCTGGGTTCTTTCTTCGCCAAGCTGGGCGAGGGACAGGTTAATCTCCTGCAGGGAGTCCTCGACAGCTTTGCGCTGCGCCTGGCGCTCTCTCAGGGCGACCTGGGCGTTCTCCAGTTGGGCGCGAGCTTCCTCCCATTCCTCCTGGAGGCGCTGCGTCTCGCTCTGGGCGAGGGAGCTGCGCTCTTCGAGCAACGCCAGCTCTTCCTGCAGGCGAGATTGCTCAGCCAGCAAATCCACCTGTTGGAATTCCAACGCCCGGCGGCGCTCATCGGCAACCGCCAGGGAACGCCCGAGGCTCTCCTGGCGGGTATGGAGTTGGGCAAGCTGGCGATGCCAGGAGTTCAGGCGGGCGCGCAGAGCGTGAACCTGGGCGCGCGATTCGGCGAGCTGGCTATCGAGCGCCTCCAACTCGCGACGGGCTTTGTCCAACGCTTCATCCTGCTTGCGGGCGAACTCGCGCGCCTGCGCCAGCTCCCGCTGGGCGTGATGCCAATGGTAGCCGTACCACTCGTGGAGCAGCACCTGTAAGTCGGCGCGCACCTGCTCATATTCAGCGGAACGGCGCGCCTGACGTTCCAGACTGCGCAGGCGGGGTTGCAGCTCCGCCAGGATGTCTTGCACCCGGTCCAGGTTGCGCTGGGTGGTCTCCAGGCGGCGCAGCGCTTCCTCGCGCCGGGCGCGGTAGAGACCGATTCCGGCGGCTTCTTCGAAGAGACGCCGACGCTCCTCGGCTTTCAACGCCAGGGCGGCGTCCACCACACCCTGACCGATGATGGTGTAGGTGCGCTCCGCCAGACCCGATTGCGCCAGGAGTTCGGAGACGTCTTTAAGCCGGACGCGTTGACCGTTGATGAGGTACTCGTTGGAGCCATCCCGATAGGCGCGGCGGGTGATCGCCACCTCGCTGAAATCAATCGGCAGCCAGCCGTCCGAATTGTCGAAGACCACCGTGGCTGACGCCATACCGGCGCGAGGGCGCTGCTCCGAGCCGGAGAAAATCATATCTTCGGTGCGCCGACCACGGAGCAGGCTGTAGGATTGCTCGCCCAGCACCCAGCGCAGGCTGTCGGCAATGTTGGATTTGCCAGAGCCATTCGGACCGACGATGGCGGTGACGTTTCCGGCAAACTCGAACAGGGTGCGGCTGGCAAATGTTTTATAACCCTGTAACTCTAAAGATTTCAAGTGTGAAGGCATAGACTACGCTGACCCCTCTATCCAATCTCACTCCAACCCCAGAGAGAGCAAAGCATCCCTGGCGGCTTCTTTGGCTGCCGCCTGCTTGCTCTTCCCCTCGCCGTGACCGTAGACCACGCCATCCAGCACCACCTCGACCTGAAAGGTCTTATCGTGATCCGGACCCTGGGCGGAGACGGTGCGATACAGGGGGGTGCCCTTCCCCTGGGCTTGCGCCCACTCTTGAAAGCGGCTCTTGGCGTCGTGGTCTTCGTGAGCGTCCAGAATGCGCTCGGAGGCTTCCTGGAGGAGAGGTTCGATAAACTCCGAGACCGCGGCAAAACCCGCCTCGATGTACAAGGCGCCCACCAATGCCTCAAAAGCGCCGCAGAGGATGGCTGGACGGCTGCGCCCACCGCCCTCGTCCTCGCCCTTGCCCAGGCGAATGACCTCGTTCAACCCGATTTGCAGCGCAAAATCCGCCAGGGTATCGGTGCGCACCAGGGCGGAGCGCATGCGGGTCAGCTCGCCCTCGCTCATCTCGGGAAAGTGGTTGTACAACCAGGCGCCGACCAGAAAATCCAACACCGCATCGCCCAGGAATTCAAGACGCTCGTTATCTTCCAGGGCGTCGGGGTGCTCGTTAAGGTACGAGCGGTGGGTCAAG
Source organism: Chloroflexota bacterium (assembly GCA_037443025.1). GTDB lineage: Bacteria > Chloroflexota > Anaerolineae > Anaerolineales > UBA4823 > JAQBDA01. The sequence goes on along the minus strand of JBBIPD010000085.1, from coordinate 5,764 downwards.
GCGCGGTTGAGGAGCAAAATATCGGTAAACGGCAGCCCAAGACGACGGGCGAATCCCTGAGGGGTTTCCGGTTCACGGATTCCCTGAGCATCACTCATGAACACCTCCTGGAACTCAGGGAGCGTCAGACACCCCACCCCCAGGTCGGGAATCTGGCGATCCATCAGTTCCTGAAAAGATATATCCCCAAACGACTGCAACGATACTTCTAGTACGCCCGCAGCACCAGCACTGCGTTATGCCCGCCGAAACCGAAGGCGTTGCTAATCGCCACCTTCACCCTCGCCGAGCGAGCCTGATTGGGCACGTAGTCCAGGTCGCATTCCGCGTCGGGGGTTTCGTAATGGATTGTGGGCGGGATTACACCCTTACGAATTGCCTGAACGCAGAAAATCGCTTCCAAAGCGCCCGTGGCGCCCATCATGTGCCCGGTCATTGACTTGGTGGACGAAACGGGTATATTATACGCCAAATCGCCAAAGGCGGCTTTTATGGCGCGCGTCTCCGAGATATCGTTCAGCTCGGTGGCGGTGCCGTGGGCGTTGATGTAACCGACCTCGTCGGGGTTCACCTGGGCGATTTCCAGGGCAAGGCGGATGGCAGCCGCGCCGCCTGCGCCATCTTCGGAGGGGGCGGTGATGTGATAGGCGTCTGCGGTGGCGGCGTAGCCAGCCAGCTCCGCCAGGATTTCCGCCCCGCGCCGCCGGGCATGCGATTCGCGCTCCAGGACCATGACCGCCGCGCCCTCGCCCATAACCAGCCCGTCTCGATTTTTATCGAACGGTTGGGGGGTCATCGAGTAATCCTGACTGCGACGGGAGAGCGCGCCCACCCTGTCGAAGGCGGCAATGCCGATGGGGGTGATGGTCGACTCGCTGGCGCCGGTGACGGCGACATCAATCACCCCTGCCCGGAGCAGGTTCCAGGCGACCCCGATTCCATCCGAGCCCGAGGCGCAGGCGGAAGCCACGGAAAAACTCGGACCTTTGAAACCGTAATCAATGGAGACCAACCCCGCCGCGCCGTTCGACATCAACATCGGGATGACGAAGGGGCTGATGCGGCGCGAACCTTGCTCGAAAAGCACCCGGATGTTCTCGTAGAGAGACTGCAACCCGCCAATGGCGGAGGATATAACCACCCCCACCCTGGTCGGGTCTGTGGCGGATTCCAGAATGCCCGAGTGTTGAATCGCCTCCTGGACCGCGGCGGCGCTGAAGAGCTGATATCGGTCGCGGCGGCGGACTTCTTTGGGGCTGATGTACTTTTCGGGGTCGAAATCCTTGACCTCGCAGGCAATCTGCACCAGGTATTGACTGGCGTCGAACAGGGTGATTGGAGCGACCCCCGACACGCCGGCGACGATATTCTCCCAGGTTTCCGCGACCGAATGCCCCACTGGCGTGACGGCTCCCATCCCGGTGATGACGATTTTTTCCTGCATGCTGCCTCCTGATGAAATCCTGGTCAAGATGTCGGCTGGGGGAGGGATTTTAACCCAGAACCGGTGAGCACGACTGCAATCGGTTCAGGCAGCCTGCCGACGATTTGAGCCAAAGCTCCCCACACCACCGCCGATGTTGGTTCAACGTAAAGACCCCTGCGGGCAAGTTGCTCCCGACCGGGGAGGATTTCTTCTTCGTCCACGGCGAGCAGCTCGCCCCGGCTATCTGCCACCGCCTGGAGGACGGCGTCGCCGCGCAGAGGATGCCGGACGCGAATCCCCTCCGCCAGGGTAGGCGCCTCGGCGACCCAGCTCAAACCGGCGGGACCGTAGGCAAACAACGCCCAGAGAGGAGCGCACGCCCGCGCCTGCACCCCAACCAGGCGCGGCAGCTCGGCGATCAATCCGGCTGCCTTCAACGCCAGGAAACCGCGCCAGACGCCCAACAACAATCCTCCCTGCCCCACCGGCAGCACCAGGCTTCCAGGCGGTCCTCCCATCTGATCCAGCAGCTCATACGCCAGGGTGGCGTAACCGGGGAGGTTGAAGGGCAGATAGGCATGGCTGGCGTAGGCAAGGCGCGCCTCTCCCAAAGCCGAGTCGGTCTGGACTGCGCTCAAAACCGCCTGGGCGGCGTTCGAACGCGGTCCCAGGATGCGCACCACCTCAGCCCCGTATCCTTCTATCTGGAGGCGCTTGGGACCGGAAGCCGAGTCGGGGATATACAGGCGGGCTTTCAATCCGGCGCGGGCGGCGTAAGCCGCCAGGGAAGAACCGGCGTTGCCGGAGGAATCTTCCACCACTTCCCTGACGCCCCGGCTGAGTAGAAAACCGACAATGACCGCACTGCCGCGATCCTTGAAAGAGCCGCTGGGGTTCTGATATTCGCACTTGAAGGCGACCGGGATGCCAAACGCCTCCGCCCAGACCAGCGGCGTGTTGCCCTCGCCCAGACTGACCGCCTCGGCGTCTGCTACCAAACCAAAGGTGTGCCGATAGCGCCAGATACCGGGCTGGCGGGTATCCAGCCTGGATGGGTCGTAAGGCGGTGGAGTTGGGTCGTCAAAAAGACCGCCGCAAGCCGGGCAACGATAGGGCGTTCCATGGTCAGGATAGGGCTGGCGGCAGTTGGTGCAGGCGATCATCTCGGTTGCGCTGCCAATCAGAGGGTTTTATCCTGCGGTCCTGGGACGTAATCGCCTTCCACCCAGGTCTCGCCGCCTGGACCGACTTCTTTTTTCCAGATGGGGACAATTTCTTTCAGGCGGTCTATCCCATACCGGGCGGCTTCGAACACGCCGGTATCGCGGTGGGCGGCGCTGCAGGCAATCAGCACGGTGGGCGTGCCTGCCTCCAGGCGACCGATGCGTTGAACGATGGCGATGCCCTCCACGGAGGGGTATCGCTGGCGTATCTCCTCGGCAACCTGGCGCATCTTCGCTTCTGCCATGGATTTATACGCCTCGTACTCCAGGTAGAGAGTCTGGCGCGGCTCGCCGCGGCTGGTGACGCCGCGCACCATCCCGGTAAAGAGGCAGGCGGCGCCGGTGGTGGGTAGGGTGATGCGCCGCAGGAGGTCATCCAGGTCGAGCAGGTCTTCGGTGACGGCGTAGTAAGTGGGGAATTCTTCGGTCATGGGAGGCGCTTGGGGAAAATCAACTCATGGAAAACAGAAATTCAGGCATGTCCCCCGCTGACCGGGGGGAAGAGGGCGATTTCCGCGCCGAGAGGGACGGGGTCGTCGTCGAAAGCGAACTCGCGATTGACCGCGACCAGAGCGGAGGGCACCGCCTCAGCCAGCGCCGGGAAGCGCTGGGAAAGCAGTTCACGCACCTGGCGCACCCGCGCCCCCTCGGGCAAATCCAGGCGGGTCTCCTGAAGCCCGGCGCGGTCTTTCAAGGTGGCGAAAAACAGCACTCTCACCGCCGGCATAGCCAGACCTCATTCATTGACTACATCCCCGCTGCGACCGCCATGTTTTTCCACCAGGCGCACATTCTGGATGCGCATGGTTTTCTCGGCGGCTTTAGCCATGTCATAAACGGTCAGGGCGGCGACGCAGACCGCGGTGAGCGCTTCCATCTCGACCCCGGTTTTCCCCTGAGAGCGAACTGTGGCGCTGATGCGCACGCCGGGGAGTTGAGCATCCAGTTCTAAATCTACCGAGATATGGCTCAGCGGCAACGGGTGGCAGAGGGGGATCAAATCCGAGGTGCGCTTGGCAGCCATAATACCCGCCAGTTGCGCCACGGTAAGCACATCGCCTTTTTTGACCGCGCCGGCTCGAATCAGCTCCAGGGTGCTGGGGAGCATCACCACCTCGCCGCGGGCGGTTGCGCTGCGCACGCTATCGGGTTTATCCCCCACATCCACCATGTGCGCCTTGCCGCTCTCATCGAGATGGGTTAGTTTATCGGACATTGTCCAAATTATAACGTACTATTGTCCCTGATATCCAGAATGCTGGCACTAAATATGCAACCCATGATTAATAAATTATAATCATTACAGAGAACCTGGAGAGAATCGACCGCCAGGCGGCGCCAATCACCGGAGTCGCCCTGGACCTACCAGGCGCGACCGGCATCCTCACGGGTCGAGGAAGGAAAATTCCGATGGAAAACTATGTTAAGAAACTGACCAACCCCGTTGTCACCTGGGGAATCGGTTTAATAATCGGTCTCCTGTTCGGCTTGATTGTCCTGGGCTGGGGCATCTTCCCGCGCCGGAGGATTTGCTCTATTATTACAAAGTGGATTACCTGCGCACAATCATCGGGGCATATGGGCTGGATCGAGACGTCAGCGCGGCGCAAGCGCGTTACTTCTCTTTAGGAGAAAACGCCCAAACCGCCCTGGCAGAGATAGCCCAAGACCCGGGCAACCTGTCCACTGAACTGGTGATTGAGTTCAGCCAGGCGGTGGCAGGCTTGCCGGTCGAGCAGCTCATCACCCTGCAAGCGGAAGCGCCCGAATCAGGCGGCGGGCTGAGCGTGGGGGTTATCCTCCTGCTGGCTTTGATTTTCCTGGGCTTGGGAGTGGGTTTGACTTATATCATCTTGCGCGGGCGCAAGCGGTCGGAACCATACGAGACGCTCGAGGTCGAGGCGATACCCGAGGCAGGCGCGCCCGAGGCGGAATTGGAAGCGGCTGAGGCAGGGGCGGCTGCCGCCGAAGAATGGCAGGCGGAGACCTGGGAGGAAGCACCCGAGGAGGCGCCATCATACGAAGGTATCCAGGTTGAACCCGAGGTGGAAGCGCCAAGCGCAGAAGAGCGTAAGATACGCCTCGCCTCCCGCGAAGGTCTGGACCTGCCCCCCTTCCTAACAGCCACCGCCGCGACAACCTCCGAAGAAGCCGAGGCTGAAATGACCCCTGGGACGCCGGAAGAATCGGCTGACACGGCGGTCGAAGAAGCGGTTGAGGCGATTGAGCCGCAGACCGATTCGCCCATGGGCGGAGAATTGCTGGAAGAGGCTGCCCTGGCGGAGGAAATCATGGGCGAGTTGACGGGCGAGGAGTTTCTCGTCGAGCCCGAAGAACCTCCGGCAGAGGAATCCGCGCCGCAGGGGGAGATCGAAGCGCCCGAAGTTGAGGCTTCGGTCGAGGAGGGACAAATCGCTGAACCGATTGCCGAGGGCGAGGTCGAAGCCGAGCCGCCGGTCTCCAAAGGGGTCAGCCCAGACGACCCAATCGAAGTCAAGATGCGCCTGAAGCTGGATTACATCGAGGGGATTGGGACGGAATACTCGCAGAAACTGGCGCAGGCGGGCATCACCACCACCGGCAAGCTGATGGTGGAGGCGATCACCCGCAAGGGACGCCAGGAACTGGCGGAGAAATCGGATATACCGGAGGCGCTCCTCCTGCGCTGGGTCAATCACATAGACCTGTACCGCATCAAAGGCGTTGGCTCGGAATACGCCGACCTGTTGGAAGCCGCCGGGGTGGATAGCGTCCCAGAGCTGGCGCAGCGCAACCCCGACCATCTGCACCAGGGGCTGGTGGAAACCAACCTGGAGAAACGTCTGGTGCGCCAGGAGCCCACTCTGGAGCAGGTGACGGGGTGGATCGAGCAGGCGAAGCTGCTGCCGCGCATCGTCCAACATTAATCCTTGGGGTAACCGCATGCATACAGCCGCTCTGACAAATCCCCGTCGGAGCGGCTGATTTTCAGAGCTTTCACCACGTTGTTTGACAAAATGAACAGGGCATTGCGAACCCGGCGGTCTCACGATGATGCAGGGGCTGCTTCGTCATCAAGAGCGCTCCTACTCATAACATAATTATGAGACCTCCGCTGGCTGGAGGCAGAAGCCAT
>JBBIPD010000084.1:0-10210 GCA_037443025.1 Chloroflexota bacterium | reverse complement strand
GCTATTGATTATCGCATTGCTGCTCAATAACCTCTGGCGTCTGCGGCAAGACAGACAGCGGTTCATAGGCGATTTGAAAACCTTGCATCAGGTCAGCGACGTGCTCCAATCAACCCTGGAGATGGACAAGTTGCTGCCCGCTTTGCAAGAACGGGTGAGTCGTTATCTGGGAGTGGATAATTTTTACATTGCCATTTACAACCCTCAGGAAGGGAAAATCTCTTATCCGCTCGCAGTGAAACATGGTTCTCGGCAGTCCTGGGCATCGCGACCAATCGCCGATCGTCTGACAGACCGGGTGATCCTGGAGCGCCAGCCGATTTTAATCCCTTCGCATGCCAGGCAGGAGATTGCCCGGATTGGGTTACCCGTCGGGGAAGATGCTCCTACTGCCTGGATGGGAGTCCCCTTGCTTTCCTCGGATCAGGTGATAGGCTGTCTGGCGGTGTTCACCGACTCCCCCGATGTGGAGTTCCGCCAGGCAGATTTAGAATTGTTTATCACTCTCTCCGGTCAGGTCAGTGTGGCGGTTGCCAATGCATTGCTGTATGAGCAGGTGCAGCGCCGCGCAGCCCAACTTGAGACAATCAATCAATTTACTGCCAGCATTGCCCAGAGCCTGGTAATCGAGGAGGTCTATTCTCAAATATGCCTGTCGGCGTCTCGTTTGAGCGGTAGCTGCGCCAGTGGTATCTATGTCCTTGATCTTGAGCGAGGGATTGTCACTTTAGCCCACAGCCTCAGCCTTTCGGATGCACTCGTCCGGGAGCAGCGCTCTTTCTCTTTCACTTCCGATGAACGGGCGCATTGCCTCCATACCGGTCAGCCCGAATTGGTTTCCGATATCAACGCGTTGGAGCCCCATGAGCGGAGGGATTTATTCCAGCGCGAAGGCATAGCGGCGTTGGCAAATTTCCCGATGATCAGCGCCGATGGACCGGTAGGATATGTGTCGCTCTATTTCGACGCTCGACATGAATTCAACCCCGAAGAGATCGAGCTTCTCCAATCCCTGGCTGCCCAGTCTGCTATGGCGATCTCCAATGCCCGCCTGCACCAACGAACGGATATGGCGTTGTCCAGGCGGGTGCATCAGCTCTCCATCTTGCAGAATATCAATCGAGAGCTTTCCCGCGCCGTATATTCTCAGGAATTGTTCGACTTGATTTTGAACTATGCCATGGAGTTCTCCAGTTCAAACTGGGGGATGATCGGTATGCTCAATCCGGCGGATGGCAGCCTGATTGTCAGGGCTTACCGGGGCTATCCCGATTCCATCCGAACTCTACCCGTTGGGCAAGGTCCTGTTGCTCAGGCGATTCGCCAACTCAAGCCGGTCAATATCCTCAATCTCGCAGGCGTTCAAGATCATCTCGACTTCACCCAGGGTCTGGCAAAATCGCATTTGAGCGTGCCTTTGATATACCAGGCGCAGCCTCTGGGTGTGATCACCCTGGAGAGTTCCCTGACGTCTGCCTTCACCAGCGCCGACGAGGCTTTTGTCAGTCAGATGGCGAATCAGGCGGCGATTGCTTTACAAAACGCTCGTTTGTATTCGGAAATTGCTCAAGTACGAGACCGCCTGGCAGCAGTCCTGGATTCTGTGGCAGAGGGGATTTTGTTGGTGCAGCCGGATGGCGTCGTGGTCCTGGCAAATAAATCGGCGGAAATGATTCTGGAACAATCCATTGGGGAGATGCTTGGTAAACGTCTGGACAAGCTTCCGACCGCAACCTTGGCATGTCTGGGGTACTCATCTGAGGAGGCGGAATCGCTGGTGAGGCAATTTGGCGAGGCTCGCCTACGGGATGACCAGAAAGCGGTGAAGACCATCCGATCCATCAGGGGGAGCGCAGTTTTTGAGCGGACTATCTCTGCGGTTGTTGGCGAGGGGGGGCGGGAGGTAGGATGGATGCTGATATTGAGGGATGTATCCGAGGAGCACCGCATTGCTGAGGCGCGTGAGCTGATTACCGAAACCCTGATTCACGATTTGAGATCTCCGGTGAGCGCAGTCCTGGGAGCGTTGGAAGTCATCGAAACAACGATCCCCGATGCCAGCAATGGAGAGAATGATATCCCCCTTCAAGCCTTGCAAGTTGCTCGGCGAGGGGCGCAGCGTGTTTTAAATTTGATTGAGACTTTGATGGATATCTCCCGAATGCAATCCGGCAAAATGGAGATCACTCGGGCTTTGGTGGATTTACAGCCGTTGGTGAAGGGTGTGGTGAATGAGTTTTTACCCCAATCCAAAGAGTATGGCTTGATATTACGGAACGATCTACCCCCTGGGCTGCCGTACCTATACGCTGATCCGGCTAAAATCACGCGTGTGATTGCCAATTTGATTGATAACGCCCTGAAGTTTGCCCCTTCCGGCAGCCAGATTGTGATTTCAGGCAGGGTGGAGGACAAAAACTGCCTGGTTGTCTCTATTTCTGATCAGGGACCTGGAATTCCAGCAGAGTATCGCCAAAAGGTCTTTGAGCGGTTCAGTCAGGTGCCGGGAGTGCGAGGCAGACGCCGAGGGACAGGGTTGGGTCTGACGTTCTGTAAACTGGCAATCGAAGCCCATGGAGGCAGTATCTGGGTAGAACCGAACACGCCTCAGGGGAGCCGGTTTAACTTCTCCCTACCGCTACCCGAGGCGGGCGAAATGTTTTTCGATTCGTCGCCTCGGGTTGCCTGAATCTGACTAAACACCCAAAAATTCAAAATAGAATTGCTTTACGCCAAAATTGGGTATGAAAAAACTCAAAATCGCAGTCTTGCCAATCCCTGTTGAGCGCGCTATAATCAAAAATCGTGTAATGCAAGAAACTGGCGGAGAAGTTTGAGGTGATTTTATGCCTATCTATACTTACCGGTGTGAAAATTGCGGCGTGCAGTTTGAGCGCCAACAACATTTCAGCGACGCACCCCTGGTCAAATGTCCAGAATGCGGGAAGATGGCGCTGCGCAAAGTATATACCCCGGTAGGAATTGTCTTCAAGGGGTCAGGTTTTTACGCCACAGATCACCGCTCCCCATCGGGCGCCAATCGTTCGCCTTCCAAGGAAAAAGCGGACGAGAGCAAAAAGGAATCCGACTCGAGCAATGCCTCGTCCTCAGAGAGTAAAGAAAAGCAGGTGAAGTAAATTCCCTGTGCGAAGCAGCGGCTGCTTCGTTTGAGGTAAGCGAAATTTATATTTTAAAGAGACGCCCATTTTGGAGGCGTCTCTTAAGATTTTTTTGGGAGGTGCCCTGATGAAAGACAACCTGATTGCGCGGGTGAAAGAAGATAATGTCAAGTTTATCTCTCTTCAATTCACCGATGTTACCGGAAGCGTGAAAAGCGTGGATATCCCGGTGGAGAGACTGGGCTATGCCCTGGAGGACGGCGTCTGGTTTGACGGTTCGTCTGTGGAAGGCTTTGCCCGTATCCAGGAGAGCGATATGCGTCTGGTCATCGAACCCGATACTTACGCGGTTCTACCCTGGAGCCCGGAGGAGCTGAGGCGCGCTCGAGTATTTTGTGATATCTATCAACCAGATGGTCAGCCGTTCAGCGGCGACCCTCGGGGTGCTCTAAAACGTATGCTTTCTAAGATTGAGGCGCGGGGATGGACGTATAACGTCGGTCCTGAACCGGAGTTTTTTCTCTTCCGCCGTAATGGACCCGATGCCATCCATCCTGTGCCGCACGACGTTGGCGGATACTTCGATTTTTCGGCAAACGATGAGGCTGTTCGAGTGCGCACTGAATTGATGGCAGCGCTTTCGAGCATGGGGTTAGAAGTGGAGATGGGGCATCACGAAGTCGCCCTGGGTCAGCATGAGATTGACTTTCGCTTCGCGGATGCATTGCGCGCCGCAGATAATATCCTGACCCTTAAATATACTGTCAAGGCGATCGCTGCTCAGCATGGTTTGGTCGCTTCGTTCATGCCCAAACCTATTTTTGGCATCAACGGCTCCGGGATGCACTGCCATCAGTCGCTGTTCGATGCTCAGGGCGACAATCTGTTTTTCGATGCGAATGACTCAAATTATCTATCAAAACTGGCTTACGGTTTCATTGCGGGGCAGCTCCTGCATGCGCCGGCGATGTCTGCGGTGGTCGCTCCAACTTTGAACTCGTATAAGCGGCTTGTGCCCGGTTATGAAGCGCCGGTCTACATTGGTTGGGCGCAAATTAACCGCTCTGCCCTGGTGCGTATCCCACGGTTTACTCCAGGCAAGGAGAAATCGATGCGCGCCGAACTGCGCTTCCCGGATCCCTCCGCTAACCCTTACCTGGCTCTCACTGTCATGCTGGCAGCGGCATTGGACGGGATTGACCGCGAGCTTGCCTGCCCCGAACCGCTCAACAACGTCAACGTCTATCATCTGACCCCTGAAGAGCGCCAGGCAATGGGCATTGGCGAGCTGCCCGGTTCATTAGCCGAAGCGCTCAGGGAGCTGCAAAACGATATCGTCCTGCAAGACGCCCTTGGACCGGTAGTTTATGAGGCATTTTGTCGGGCGAAATGGGCGGAAGTCGAGGAATACCGCATGCGGGTAACCGATTGGGAGTTGGAGCGCTATTTGGAAACGGCTTAAGCGCGCTCGCCAGCGCCCTGAAGAGAGAGCGCAAACTCCAGGACAAGTTGGTTAACCAGCTCTGGCTTGCCAATGTGGGGCTGGTGACCGCAAGACGGGATGGGGAACCCGCCTGCGTGTTTGAGGTTATCCACCAGCCTGGGAAACGAATCGGGTTCCAGGGTCAGGTCTCGTTCGCCCCAAATTATCCGGGTGGGTTGTTCAATTTCCGGCAGGATTGGTGTGAGGTCCGGGATATCTCGGGTAATATACACAAAATGGGGTGAGGCGCGCTTGTAGTCATTGGCGATCTGCTGGCGCACTTCGGGGGAGAATTCCGCCGCGCTGCTCGGGTCCCATCCGAGAAGCAGGTTGATCAGCCATTCCGGAACCGCCCGCATCGTTTTCACGCCCAACTCGGGTCTGCGGCGAGCCAGCCGAATAAGGGGAGATAATTGCTCTGGGGAGTAGAGCGGGTCAATCAACACCATGCCCTGCACCCCCCCTGGATGACGATGGGTATAGACCAGGCTCAGATAGCCTCCCAGCGAGTGACCCACCAGGATGGGCGGTTGCTCCAGGTGGAGCGAATCGATCCAGCTCTGGAGCCGGGCATGAATCGCCTCGACATGATATTGTTCGGGATCGTCAGGCTTTTCGCTATCGCCATGTCCGGGCAGGTCTAAGGCGTATGCCCGAAAACCCGCTTTTGCCAGATCCGGCATCAGGCGGGTCCAGTCATAGCGCGAAGCAGCCACCCCGTGAATCAAGATGACCGGTTGACCCTCCCCCTGGCTGATATATGCGATTCCTTTATCCGGCGTATAGGTTGTCAGCATTTGGGATGCAATCATAGCAGGTTGATTTCTCCAGAACCTGGTGTGTTTTGAGAGGGGCGGTCCGAACTCTCGCTCTGGCGGTATGCTTCGTAACGCCGCGCAAGTTCGCGGCGCAGAACTTTGCCGATAAACGAACGAGGGAACTCATCCAGGAAAATCACCAGCCTGGGGACCAAATCGGGGTGCAGCCGCCGCTTCGCATAGGCGATAATCGCTTCGCCGCTGGGGCGGTCTTTGGGCGCAATGACGAAAGCGATAGGTTGCCCGGCAATGCTGATTACCGCCGTCTCTTTGACCTGCGGGATTTCGTACAATACCTCCTCGACATCCCTGGGGAATGCCGGCTCGCTCTTCTTGGAGGGATACCACATATCCACCTTGCGGGCGATGATGCGGAAGTAGCCATCAGCATCCATCTGAGCGACGTCCCCGGTCAGCAGCCAGCCATCGGACGTCAGCACCTTCCTGGTTTCCTGCGGCAACCGCCAGTAACCTAGCATGACCTGGGGACCCCGAACAGCAAGCTCGCCGATATGACCAATCGGCACGACCTTTTTGCCGCGGCGGAGGTCCACGATGCGGGCATCGGTATTGGGGAAGGGGATGCCAATGCTTCCTATCTTGCGCATCCCCTTGAGAGGGTTAGCGTGGGTGACTGGAGAAGCCTCGGTCAATCCGTAGCCTTCAACCAGACGCCCACGTGTCAGCTTTTCAAAAGCTTCCTGAACCTCGATGGGCAAAGGAGCTGCCCCGCTGATGCAGGCTTTAATGGATTTGATACCGTACTTGCGTACCTTGGGAAAGTCCCGTATTGCGATATACATTTGTGGCACGCCGGGAAAGATGGTCGGACGGCTGCGTTTAATGGTGTTCAGAATGTCGCGCACCTCGAACCTGGCTTTGAGAATTAATGTCGCGCCTAATGATATCGGCACATTTAACGCGGTCGTCAGCCCGTAGCTGTGGGAGAATGGCAAGACCGAGAGGAAACGTTCTTTCCCCTCCTGGGCGTCGGGGAGCCAATGCCGGGTTTGGAGCGCATTTGCCACCAGATTGTAGTGCGAGACCATGACGCCTTTCGGGGTGTCTGTGGTGCCGCCGGTGTACACAATCGCTGCCACGTCGCTGGATAGGACCTGCGGCTCAGGCGCATCCGGGCTATGGTTGCGGAGAAGGCGCTTGAACAGGTGCATGTCGGCATCCAGGGGGATGTCCAATAAGTTCTCCATGCGTTTCTTGGAAGGCAAGCCATAGACCGTTCGCTTTATCGGCGGCAGATAATCGCTGATATGGGTGAAAATCACATGCCTGAGTGGGGCGTGTTCCTCTTGCGAGAGCAGCGCCTTGAGTCTGGAAATAAGCTCGTCGAATTGGGTCAGGGTGACCAGGACCGACGCGCCAGAATCGTTGACCTGACGGATCAATTCTCCTGCCTCGGTAGTGGGCAGGGTGAATACAGCCACGCCGCCAGCTTTGAGCGCGCCATAAAAGGCGATCACCATCTGGGGTGAATTTGGCAAGAGCAACATCACTCTTTCGCCTTTTTTAAGCCCTAACCCAATCAGGGCGTTGGCAAATCGGTTCACCGCTCTCTCGAGTTGCCGGTAACTGATGCGCTTACCTTCGAAAATCAGAGCGGTTTGAGCGGGGAATCGCCGCGCCGCCGAATCGAGCAAATCGGTGAGGGGAAGGCGCGGGATGGCGATGGTGTGGGGAACGCCTTCATCGTAGTAGGGAAGCCAGGGGCGCCGGGCAAGCAGACTTGCGTCGTCAATTTCCGGGCGGGGCGTCTCCGCCTGTCTCCACGAACGGGTGGGGGTTTCCAGAAAGCGATTGATGGCGCGATTGACCGCGTCTCGCCTTTCCAGCATCACCATGTGCCCTGAAGCCCCCACATCAATTTCCTCTGAGGTGGGAATGGCGCGCGCCACTTCCTCGAAGGTGGGTTTCTCGAACACTCGGTCGTAATAGCCGCGAATCACCAGGGTAGGGACTGTCAGGCTGCGGAAAAGACTCCATCCCACCCATTTTGCCATAGCCTGATCATGCCAGGCTTTGAGCACAGGGGGTGGGGCGCCCAGCCAGTTGCGCGTAAACGGAGTAAAGGCGCGTAAGGTCGTGTAGGGTAGCTTGAGCAGGCTGCGATAGAGCCAGTTCAGGCGAAATTCACCGGCGGTGGCAATGAGGATCAATTGCTCAACCCGTTCTGGGTGCTGCACGGTAAATTCGGTTGCGATGGCGCCGCCGAACGAGTGACCCACCAGGACAATCCTCTGATTGACGCCGAGCGCGTCCAACGCTGAAAGAATATCGGCGACAAGGGCGGACATGCTGTAATCGTTCGTTGCCACCTGGGATTGTCCATGACCGCGCTGGTCAATCGCCACAACGTGATTGGCGTCGGATAGAGCCTGAAGCTGATACTTCCACTGCAAAGCCTGCCCGCCGAAGCCGTGCAAAAATACGATCGTGCGCCGGGCAAGTTCCGGGTCAATATCAATGATGGATAAACAGGATTTTTGATTCGGGAAGACTTGAATATTCCGACGGTAGAGTTCCAAGTCTATTTGCATGGACAAAGTCTACAACATATATCGGGAATCGTAAAGCGTCAGAATAAAATTCAAGTGAAAGCTCGATGGCTTATTCCTGACGATGATGTTATGGATTTCAACCCGTCTCGGTTGTATAATGAGTAAAGCGTTCTATAATCACAGACAGAGGAGGGCGAACGGGATGGGAGAAAAAATCGAATTTACCAGCAATTACTCCGACCTGAGCACCGACCAGGGATTTCAGTTTGAGTTCTTCTGCGATCGTTGCGGCTCGGGTTTCCGGACCGATTTCCAGGCTTCCGGAATCGGCATGGTCTCTGGGGCTTTAGATGCTGCCAGCAGCCTGTTTGGGGGGATTTTCAGTCAGGCTTCGGATGTGGGCGAGCGGGTGCGATCTGCCTCCTGGGAGCGCGCCCATGATGCTGCATTTGCAAAAGCAGTAAAAGAAATCAAGCCCGAATTCATCCAATGCCCACGTTGTTCCAGTTGGGTGTGCCGGAAGAGCTGCTGGAACAGCGAACGAGGTTTATGCAAGGAGTGCGCGCCCGATTTAGGAGTCGAGATGGCTGCTGCTCAGGCAAGCCGGACGGTGGAGGAGATTTGGGCGCATTCCAAAATGGCAGAGGAAGACCGAGAGATGCTCAAAGAGTCCAGCTGGCGCGAGGGGGTCACTGCGAGTTGCCCTGAGTGCCATGCGCCTTTGCCGAAGAACGTCAAGTTTTGCCCGGAGTGCGGCGCAAAAATCAAGGCGCAAGAGTTTTGTCCGGAGTGTGGAGCGAAGATCATCCCCGGGGCGAAATTTTGCCCGGAGTGCGGCGCAAAACTCAGGTGAGGCTGGTTCTGGCTTAACCTGTCTCTATCTCCTCGATTTGATTCACCAGGCAATCTCTACCACCAGCGCCGGGTGATCTGACTCGGGTTGGGTCAGGTAGCGCGCTTCTGTGACGGTGGTGCCGGGCGAGACAAAAACATGGTCAATCCGCCTGGTTGGGTTGTAGCCCTGGTCGTCCACCCCGGAAGACCATTTGAGCAGCCAGGCATCCTCTAATATGGACGTGGTTAAACGATATTGTTCGCTATCCGGTCTGAAATTGAAGTCGCCCATGGCGATCACATTTTCCAGACCGTCTATTTCTTTCAATATCGCCTCTTGTTGAACAATTGGACCATCATTGCCGAGATGGGTGACAAAGATATTGAAAAGCCTATCCCCAACCTGAATGTTCGCCACAATGGTGGCGGTTTGCTCCCCTTCGCTGTACATATAAAACGTGTGCGGATTTTCAATGGGATACCTGGATAACAATGCAATCCCGAAGGTCCCGGTGACGGTTTTTGGACCGTAGTATGAGTACATATTCAATCGGTTAGCGAAGTAACGGACCACATCCGAATTGCCGCCAGCGATACGGTTTGTGTCGGATTCCTGCAAGCCGAGGATGTCAGGGTTCTGGCTGCGAATCAGGTTGAGCTGACCATCGAAATTTTTCACCCCAGCCGGGTTGTATCCCTGTTGGATGTTGTAGGTCATCACTCGCAGAGAGTTCCCGACTTCGGCAGGTGGTTGCGGTTTCGCAGCGGTTATAAAAGCTCCCAACACCGTTGCCAGATAAATCGCTGCCAAAATCATCGCCAAAACCGGCTTACCCTTTGCTTTTTCTGTATCTGGCGAGGTCTTAATCAAGAGTACAGGCAATGCGGCGACAACCCCGGCAAACAGATGCACCAGCCAGAATTTATCCCGAAAGTAAGGTCCGATGAATGGGATGTAATCGTACACAGTCGTAAAAACCTGGGCGAGCACCATCACCAGTAAGAAGAAGCCAGCCGCTAAAAAACCGCCCCCAAGCTGACGCGGTCGAGCCTGGGCGCGGACGATCTCCCGGGTGTAGAGGATGAAGTCCAATACAACGACAGGCGATAGGAGGAGCATCAGATAGAGGGCAAAATCAGCCCAGAACGGTTTCGGCGGTTCATAGAGCGGGTATGCTTCCGGTATGGCAGGGAATTGAATCTGGTAGGGCAAGATGGTGAACGTTAGGGCGATGACAAACACAATGTTCCAGATGAGGAGAACGCCCACCTTGGGCGCTTTCAGCCACTCTGGTTTAACAGCGAAAACAAATGAAAACAAGACCATCCCTGCTCCCAGGGATATCAGAATAGCGGGGTAGTTTCCATCCACCCAGCGGACGATCACATTCGGGCTGGTGAAAACAAAATACAGCAAGACAATTACCCCCATGACGCCCAGAC
>JBBIPD010000083.1:0-10283 GCA_037443025.1 Chloroflexota bacterium | reverse complement strand
TGACCGCAGAGCAGGTCAAAATCAAGATTGGGGCGGCGGTGCCGCAGGATCAAGAACAAAGTATGGAAGTTCAGGGACAGGATGTGGTCAGCGGTTTGCCCCGCCCGGTGACTTTGACCACCGGCGAGGTGGTGGAAGCGATGCACGAGACGCTGATGGATATGGTCGAGACGGGGCGGCGCGTGCTGGATAAGAAACCTCCGGAAATGGTCTCGGATATCATTGACAGCGGGTTGGCAATCTCGGGAGGCGGGGCGCTGTTGCGGGGGATTGACAGGCTGCTGACCAAGGAGCTGGGCGTCCCGGCGTATCTGGTGGATAATCCCACCACCTGCGTGGCGGAAGGGGCGGCGCGCGCTTTGAGCATTTACCCCTTGATAAGACGCAATTTGCCGCCGGTATAAGGCGAAGAAGGTAAGAGGAGCAGCGGTGTGCCGGAAAGGATTGACACGCCGCTGTTTTTGATTCAGCGGGGATACGCCGTCCACGAATGCCCCAAAGAACGGGGCTGGCGAATGCACGAATGGCTTTCATCCCAGCCAGACGCCCGTCATTGCAAGGAGCATAGCGACGAAGTAATCTGTTCCTGCATAGATGGAGAGACTGCTTCGTCGCAGAGTGCACTCCTCGCAGCGACAGGTTGCATTCTTGTGAAAGCCCTGGCAGTTTCGTTTAACCTCTTGACTGGCGTATTTGTTTATGTTATTATATCGCTAACCGATATACCGAATAACGATATACCGGATGGCGATATAACAAGGGACAACCTGATGACCGACCGAACTGACTTGAACAGGTACTTACCGCTGACCGAAGCCACATACTATATCCTGCTGGCGCTGGCTGAACCGCTGCACGGGTATGGGGTAATGCAGAGAGTGGAAGAGATGAGCCAGGGAACGGTGCGGCTGGGACCCGGCACGCTGTATGGCGCATTCCAGACGCTCGAAAAGGAAGGGCTGATTAAGATGGTGCGGGAGGAAGAACGGCGCAAGAGTTATCAGATTACTGCCAGGGGGCGCCAGGTGCTGGCAGAGCAGGTGCGAAGGTTGCAGGTCATGACGCGCAACGGGGAGCGTGTGGTGGGCGAATTGAACGGAATAAGTCTCGGTGAGAGATGACAGGAGAGAAAATCATGGAAGCGAAGATCGAAAGAAAATTCAAATGGTTCTGGGCGTGGCAGGATGATAAAGAAGAAGCCTGGCTGGAAGAAATGTCTCGCCAGGGGTTGCACCTGAAAGCGACCGGTCTGCCGGGCATCTATGACTTCGAACGCGGCGAGCCGGGAGATTACGCTTACCGCCTGGATTACAACACCTCCCATAAGGATCGCGCCTATTATCTGCAGCTTTTCCAGGATGCCGGTTGGGAACATTGCGGCAGGCTGGGCGGTTGGGATTACTTCCGCAAACCTCGCAAGTCGGGAGAGTTGATGGAAATCTTCAGCGACCGGGAGTCCAAAATCTTGAAATTCAACCGTTTGTTAACCATTCTGGTTATCTTCTTTCCTATCTTGCTGATGCTTTTGACCAGAGATCGGCGCGAGTCGGATATAGCGATATACGAAATTGGCAGGATGTTGGGATTGGTGTTGATGGTGCTGTACAGCCTGGCGATGATTAAAATCATACAGCGCATTGGCAGGCTGAAAAAGGGATAATCCTTTTCTGGGATATGCGGTTAAAAAAAAAAGCGATTTTGCCATAAAAAGGCAAAGTCGCTTTTTTTTGTGATATGGGGAATCTGTTACAGGTAGTAGGTCATGCGTTGCAGGTGGGTGACCGGGTCGGTGTGCTGGATGTGGACATCTTCGGGGGCGTTGATGTAGGTGGGAGCGTAGTTTAAAATCGCCTTTACCCCGGCTTTGACCAACTCATCCACCACTGCCTGGGCGTTGGCGGCGGGCACGGCGATCATGGCGATTTGAATCCCGGCGCTGCGGATGGCATCCGCCATGGTCGCTGTGTCTTGAACGATGAATTCGCCGATTTTAGCGCCGATTTTCCGGGGATCGTTGTCGAAGATCATCGCCACGCGAAAGCCGCGATCGGCGAAGCCCTGGTAGCGAGCGATGGCGCTGCCGATATCCCCGGCGCCGACCACCGCGATATCCCAGACCCGATCCACCTTGAGGATTTTGCGCAATTGTTCTACCAGGTAGGCGACATCGTAACCGGTGCCTTGTTTGCCGAATTCGCCGAACTGGGAGAGGTCTTTGCGAATTTGGGCGGCGGAGATGCCCAATCGTTCCGAAAGGTCTTGCGAGGAGGTGGTAAATTGTTTTTGCTCCAGCATGCGTTGAAGCGCCCGCAGGTAAATTGGCAGGCGTCCGACGACGATATCGGGGATGGTTCTCTCTGGGGTCATCTGTGCGCCCATGGCATTCTCCTGATATGCGTGGGATGGTTAATGAAATTTACCACAATTTGATGAATTTTGGGCAGGAATTAAACAAAAAACCCATCCCAAGCTGGATGGGTTTTATTCTCAGAATGAGCGAGGATAGTTTACTGGCGGAAGACCCGCTTGCAGTCCAGGTAGTCGGTCACCCCGTCTTTGAGGCAGACGAAGATGGCGGTGGATTTAGCAACTTGCTTGGGGATGTTGTACGTCTTTTCCATTTCGCCGGTCTTGCTGGTGACCACCTTGCCCAGCTTGAACCAGGTGTACTGATTTACCTCACGGACTTTGATGTAGAAGGGGTGGCTTTTCTTGAACTTCTCGCCGGTTATTGTCACCTGACCGTTTTTGAAGACGGCGCTCCATTTGTAGTTGGAGCTGGGTTTCGGCGTCTCGGGGATGCAGAACTTTTGTCCGACAACGAGGACGTACGGTTTTTGCAGATTGTTGGCTTTCGCCAGTTTATAGACGGTTATCCCGTACTTTTTCGAGAGCTTGTTGATGGTGTCGCCCTCTTTGATGGTGATGGTCTCCGCGCAGACGACGTCCGCCGCTGCCCGCGCCGGTTGGGGGAGCGCCGCGGCTAATACCGCCAGGGCAACCACGAGCGCCAGACCCGCCTGGATAAAGCGTTGAAGAGAAGTTTTGTGAACCATTTGTGCCTCCTAAACACATTTAAGGTGCTGATGTTTGTCTGTTACAGTTTATACACGATGTCGCTTTTCTTTTCACCATCCATCTGCATTATTCAATCCTCATACTTTCGAATGAGACGAACTGGTGACAAAATACACAGAAGAACCACGCTCATCGGGATACTATAGCATGAACAAAGCTGAGTGGATGATGGATTGGTTAAGAAACCCCTAACAATTTTGAAAGGTTGGGGGAGGGCGGGTGGTATAATGAGCGGCTGGGCAGAGCGAGGCGTTAAAAGACCATGTTTATTGACGAGGCGATCATTCAGGTGCGCTCCGGGTCGGGCGGAAATGGGGCGGTGCATTTCAGGCGGGAGAAATATGTCCCCTTTGGGGGTCCGGATGGGGGAGACGGCGGCAAAGGCGGAGATGTGATATTGGAAGTGCGGGCGACGCTGAACACGCTGGCGGCGTTTCGCCATCAGAGCCGCTTCCGCGCCCAGGATGGCAGACCAGGCGGGAAACAGAATATGACCGGGCGTTCTGGGGAAGCCCTGGTGATTCCGGTGCCGCCTGGAACGGTGGTGTACGACGCCCAAAGCGGTGAAATCCTGGGGGATTTGGTGGCAGATGGGCAGAGGCTGGTGGTGGCGCGGGGCGGGCGCGGCGGGCGCGGCAACAGCTGCTTCGCCACGCCGACCAACCAGGCGCCGCGCATCGGCGAGCGCGGCGAGCCGGGCAAGGAGCTGACCCTGCGCCTGGAGTTGAAACTGATTGCGGATGTCGGCATCGTCGGCGCGCCCAACGCGGGCAAGTCCACCCTGCTGGCGGCGGTGACCAACGCCAAACCCAAGATCGCGCCCTATCCCTTCACCACCCTGGAGCCGAATTTGGGGGTGGCTGAGCTGGATGAAGAGACGGTTCTGGTGCTGGCGGATATCCCGGGGCTGATTGAAGGGGCGCATATGGGGGTGGGGTTAGGGCATAGCTTCCTGCGCCATATTCAGCGGACGCGGGTGCTGATTCACGTTCTGGACGGCTCAGCCCCAGACCCCTTGCTGGACTACGCCCAAATCAACAGCGAGCTGGCGTTGTTCGACCCGCGCCTGGCGCAGAAACCGCAGGTTGTGGCGTTCAACAAAATGGACCTGCCCGAGGCGCAGAAGGCTTGGTCGGCGCTGCAGGGGGAGTTCGAGCGGCGCGGCATCGAGGCGTTACCCGTCTCGGCGGCGACCGGCGCCAACCTGCGCATGCTGCTCTACCGGGCGGCGCAACTTTTAGAAGAAACGCCTGCGGTTGCCGCCGGAGAAGAGATGCCGGTGTACCGGGTGAGCGACGACCCGCGCCAGTTTCACATCCGGCGCGAGGCAAACGGCTGGCGGGTGGAAGGGGAGGCGATCGAACGGGCGGCGGCGATGACCTATTGGGAGTACGACCAATCGGTGCGGCGCTTTCAGCGCATTTTACAGACCTTGGGCATCGAAGACGCCCTGCGCCAGGCGGGCGTGCAGACCGGGGATACGGTTTTTATCGGCGATTATGAGCTGGAATGGCAGGATTGATCGGAGAGCGAGGCGAAGATGAGACTCGGCGTATTCGGCGGCACGTTCGATCCGCCCCACCTAGGACATCTGGTGCTGGCGGCGGAGGCGTTGGAACAGCTCGAGCTGGAACGAATTTTATGGCTGCTCACCCCCATCCCGCCGCATAAGCCGGGACAACCCATCTCGCCGCTGGAGAGGCGCCTGGAGATGGTTCAGGCAGCCATCAGAGGCAATCCCCGCTTCGAAATCTCCAGGGTGGATATCGATCGTCCGCCGCCACATTACGCCCTGGACAGTATGCGCCTGTTGCGGCGCCAGTACCCTGAGGCTGAACTGTATTACCTGATGGGGGGCGATTCGCTGGAGGATTTGCCCACCTGGTATGAGCCAATCCAGTTCGTCGCAGCCTGCGATTGCCTGGGGGTGATGCTCCGCCCAGGGACGCAAATTGATTTGGACGATTTGGGCAGGAAAATCCCGGGGATTGGCGAGAAAGTATGTTTCGTGGGAACGCCTTTGTTGGAAATCTCTGCCAGCGACATCCGTAAGAGGGTCAGCCAGGGGCGGCATTACCGCTATTTCGTCCCCGAAGGGGTGTATCAGATGATCGAGGCGCATCATCTCTATCGCGAGGGATAGATTGAGCTAAATTGGCTGTATCTTTCATAACAATTTCGTGTTAAAATGATTACAATGTGTAACCCGATTGAGCCCAGACAAACCATCTGGGGTGTTTTTTTACAATCGGGTTTTTTAAGCAAGGGGTCAATTCGTCCCCATTGGGGATTGAATTTAAGATAGGAACCAGGTGAGCGAGCCAAAGAGCGGGAATCAGATTCGACGAGAGCTGGAAGAATTGCATTCCTTTCTAACCGCGGGGGGAGTGAGCGAGTGGGATGCGCTGTTTGCGGCTCTGGTTGAACGGGCGAACGATGGGATTGCGCTCATCCAGGACGCCAGGCTGGTCTATGCCAACCCACGCCTGGCGGAGATTACCGCTTACCCACTGGACGAGTTGATTGGAAAACATTTTGCGGATTTACTTCACCCCGATTTCTCTGACCTGGTGAACGAGCGCTACCAACGAAGGATGGCAGGGGAAGATATCCCGGGGGTTTATGAAGCGGCGCTTATCTCCAGGGATGGCAGGCGGGTGGATATCGAAATCAACGCCGGGTTGGTCCCCTACCGTGGGGAGATCGCAAACCTGGTTTTTGTGCGGGATATTACTGAACGCAAGCAGGCTGAGCGAGAAGTCAAGCGTATCAGCGATTTCAATGCCAGCATTGTGTATGGGGTGAGCGAGGGGATCATCCTGCAAGATGTGAACGGGATGATCACCTTTGCCAATCCGGCTGCGGCGAAAATTCTGGGTTACCAGCCAGGCGAATTGGAGGGCAGGCACTGGTGGGATATCATCCCCCAGGACCAACATCAGCGGGTGGAAGCCATCCTGGAACGCCGACGACGGGGCATCGCCGACAGTTACGAGATGCCCCTGCTGCGGAAAGATGGAAGGCGCATCTATGCTCTGGTCAGCGGCAGCCCGCGCTTCGTGGAGGGCGTCTTCGTTGGGGTGATGGCGGTGTTTCTGGATATCAGCGATAAGAAAGAAGCGGAGATGCGCGCCCAACGCCTGCTGGAGCAGCAGCTTGTGGTCAACCGTCTGGCGTTGAGCCTGGGCAACCTGACCAATCTGGAGGCAATTTGTAAGACCACGGATGAAATTGTGCGCTCTCTGATGGACGCCGACACCTTCATCGTGACTTTATTCAATGCCAAAGAGAAACTCATCAAGGCGTGTTATACCCGGGCGTATGGGGAGACCTTTCCCGCGGAGGATTTTCAAGCTTTGTCTCTGGAGGTTCCTGGAGGACATACGCTGCAACGGGGGGCGCTGGAGAGAGGAAAACCCTATTACATCCCGAATTACCAGACGGTGATTCAATCGGCGCAGATTCCGCCTGAGATGGATGAATCTATCACAAACATCCACCGTCATCTGCTCAAGTTGTTCGAGTTGTACACCCAGTCCGCGTTAGCCGCGCCGATATACGTGGGGGGCGAGGCGGTAGGGGTGATGACCATCCACAGCCGCCGCCCGGATGCTTACACTGCGGAGGATATCGAACTCTTCTGGGCGCTCGCCAATGTGGCGGGGGTGGCGCTGCAAAACGCGATATTGTTGGAAGGGGCGCGCCAGTCTGCCAGAGAGATTGACCGCATCCTGCACACCGTCCCGGAGGGACTGCTCATGCTGGATGCCGCCGGCAAATTGGTCATGGCGAACCCGCCTGGACACGAATATCTGGCGGTTCTGGCGAAACACAACGAGAGAGGCGAAATCACCCATCTGGGTAAGCGCAGGATTGAGGATTGGCTCAAACCAGGCAGGGGGGGAACCCAGCGCAGAGTCGAATTCAGGGAGAGAATCTTCGAGGTGGCGGCGCGCCCGGTCAGCGAACAAGAGCCCGAAACGAACTGGGTGCTGGTGATACGGGATGTGACCCGTGAGCGGATGATTGAGCGACGCGTCGCCGAGCAGGAGCGGCTGGCGACGGTGGGTCAGCTTGCGGCGGGCATCGCCCATGATTTCAACAATATCCTATCGAGCATTATTTTGTACGCGGAAATAACCAGCCAGTCTCCCACCATCTCGGAACAAGATCGCGAGCGGGTCGAGGTGATATATCGGCAGGCGATGAACGCCAGCGAGCTAATCTGGCAGATACTGGATTTCAGCCGGGCATCCGTTCTGGAAAAACAACCGCTTTCGTTGCGCCCTTTGATAAAAGAGCAGGTGAGGATTTTCGAGCGAACCCTGGGGGATAATATCAACATCCGGGTGAGCGGCATGGACAGGCGCTGTGTGGTGTACGCCGATCCGATGCGGATGCAACAGGTGATGATGAACCTGGCGGTGAACGCCAGAGATGCCATGCCCGAAGGGGGAACTTTGACCATAGGGCTGGACATGCTCGACCTGCACCCCAACACGCCGCCGCCCCTGCCGGAGATGAAACCCGGGAAATGGGCGATATTGACGTTTGCCGATACCGGGGTTGGAATCAAGCCCCAACACCTGGCGCACATTTTCGAACCTTTCTTCACCACCAAAGATCGGGGACGCGGCACCGGGTTGGGTCTGGCGCAGGTCTATGGCATCGTGCGCCAGCACGGCGGGTACATCGAAGTGAAATCGGAGCCGGGCAAGGGGTCTGTATTCACGATTTATCTCCCGGAATATCGAGGGGATATCTCGCACCTGGCGGACAAGGATACCGGTCCCCTGGTGCAAGGGGAAAAAGAGACGATTCTGGTGGTGGAAGATAACCCCTTCATCCGCCAGGCATTGGTGGACAGCCTGGAGACTCTGAACTACCATACCCTGACCGCCTCCAATGGACGGGAGGCGTTAGAAGTGTTACTTCAACACAGACGCGAGGTCAACCTGGTGGTCAGCGATGTCATCATGCCGGAGATGAGCGGTTTGGCGTTGGCGCGGGAGATTAACCGACAGGATTTAGGGGTGCCGATGATTCTGCTCAGCGGGCAGATGGCAGGCGTAGAAATCGAAGCCCTGCGCAAGAGCGGCAGGCTGATGACCATATCCAAACCGCCAAGACTGGATGCGCTTTCTGAAGCGGTGAACCAGTTGCTCGGTAAACCACGCCCACAAGGACAATAAAAACTCCCGCAGGAGATGCAACCTGCGGGAGTTTTGTTGATGCGACGATCAGCCGGGGGAACTAGGGAGCGGTGAATACCTGGGGGATTACCGGCATGTAGATTCCATACACATCAACCGGAATCTCCGCGGCGGGGATGTCGTAAGTGACAGCCTGATCGGTCAATTCGATTTTGTTCGAAATCACCTGGCTCCACAGGGCATCCACATCCACCGTTACCTGGAACTGGATGACGACGCTCTCGCCCGTCTCCAGATTGGTCACGGATTGGGCGCTGAGGACGTTGTCGGTGATGGTGCCGGTAATGCCTTCCGAAAGGGTCAGGCTCTCGGGGACGTACGTCACATAGGCAGGCAGGCTGTCGGTCAGAACGAAGCTGGTGGAGATTCCGCCGGTATTGCCGAGCTGGATGGTATAGGTCAGGACCTCGCCGATTTGAGCCAGACCATCGCCGCTGGCGTCCGCCACGGTCTTGACGGACGAGGACAGGTCTGCGGCGGCGTTGAACACCAGACGACCCTCGATTTGGGGCGAGATGGTGCCCATCTCCATGCCGTAGTTGATGACCGCATCCCGCACGTAGAACTGGGTGTCGTTGACAATCTGGTCGAGAGGCCAGAGCGAGACGCCCTCATCGTTGAAATTGCACGACCCGGCTGCCAGATAGTTGACCGTGGAGACGCGGTAGAAGGTTTCAGCGTCGTTGAAGTCAATCGGCACGCCGTTCACCAGCATCGCTTCCACGTTGTTGCCGTTGGGCAGGGCGGGATAGGTATCGCGATAGATAATCTGGTTGCCGGCGTTGGTATCCAGCATGCAGGTGGTGTAATACGAGTAGCCGCCGTAGTCTGGGACGTACTTGTAGTAGTAGTAGTTGCGGTAGGCGCGCTCCAGCACCGCTTTGATCTGCGGACCGTTCATCTCCATCACGACCAGCGAGTTCTCGTAGGGCATGAGGGTGAACATATCGCTGACCTTGAGCAGAACCGGGGTGGCTTCTGAGGCGCCATCGGCTACTCTGCGGTTGGTCATGGCGCCGGAGAGGTGGAAGTCCACCGGGATGCCGTTGCGCTCTTCCAGCTCCCAAACGGAGGCGTCGGCTTGCAGGTTGGCGGCGGTGGTCTCCTCGGTGAAGGCATTCAGGGCGTCAATCGGCACGGTGGTGGTGACCACCGGGGTATCGTTATACGCCTGGAGCATTGCCACATAAGGCGCGGCGATGTCCACAATCTCCGGGTCTTCGGGGGTGGAGGCGGCGGAGACGGCGATATAACGCCCGGCGCGGCTGACGACATCGTAGCGGAAGCCTTTGGCGTTGTAGCGCAGACCGATGACCACCTCGCCCAGGGTGTTATTGTAGCGGTACGCCTGGTTGATCAACACCGGCGTATTGTCCGGACCGGCGACGATGGTGGGCAGATATTTGTAATCTCCGAAGCCGTAAGCTGGATTGGTGTGGCTGTGCCCGCCGAGGATGGCGTCCAGACCGGAGACGGTCATGCCCATGTTGGTGTCCACGTTCTCATCCACTTCGACGCTGTTGGGGTTCTCGGTGAAGCCGATGTGGGTCAGGGCGAGGACGATGTCGTTGGCAGCGCGCAACTGGTCCGAGAGTTGCTGAGCGGTATCCAGCGGGTTGGTGAAGGTCAAGCCGGGGATGTTGCTGGGCAACTCGTAATTGGGGATGCGATGGTTGCCGATGCCCAGGATGGCGACGCGGATGCTCTCCGGACCGACGCGGGTCTCCACATAGGGCAGGACAGGCACCTCATCCAAGCCGTACTGACCATCGTCGCTGACATTTGCCTGGAGGATGGGGTTGTTGGAAAGGCGCAGGGTGCTGGTGAAGACCTGATGACCGAAGTTGTACTCATGGTTGCCCAGGGTCATGGCGTCGTAGTCCATGGCATTGAACGCCTTGAGCAGGGGGTTGATTTGCATGTCTGGGGGCAGAGGCGTGCCATCGGCGGCGTAGCCCAAGCCGGCGGTCTTGAAGATGTACATCATCGACT
>JBBIPD010000082.1:4718-10344 GCA_037443025.1 Chloroflexota bacterium | reverse complement strand
TTTACTTCTCAATCGCCGGCATGTACACCTGATAAAGCTTTAACCGGGTGGTCACCTGAACCGTGGCGCTCAGGGTCGGATCGCCGCGCGAGACGGCGGTGACCTGGGCGGTATCCGAAGCGCCGAGGGGCAGCACCAACGGCGCCTGTACGCTCAGCTCCAGATTGGTAGAGGCGAGAGGGGGTAGCTCCACAACGGTTGGTTCCAGAGTCGTCGCCCATGTGTTTCCATGCAGCGTGATATCGAAAACATCCGCCAGACGGCTGGTATTTTCCAGCCGGATGAGATAGGTTGCCTGCTCGCCTTGCTTGACCTGCTGGCTGGCGACCAGAGGCGAAAGCTGGAAATGGTAACGATAGGCTGTGGTGGTCAGGTTCACCTGGGCGGAGCGTCTTGGGTCTCCCTGGGAGACGGCAAGCAAGCTTGCCGTATCGTTTGCGCCATCAACCGCATCGGGGGGAATCTTCACCCGCAGGGAACGTTGAGCGCTCTCTCCAGGCTGGAGTGGACCTACCAGGGCATCCCCCAGGAGGCTGGTTTCCCAGGCGTTTTCTTGCAGCGATAGATTAAATGTATCCTCAAATGCGCCGTTATTGTACACCGTCAGGGTGTAGGTGACAACATCCCCCGGGGCGGCAGACTGATTTGGCGGCTCGGGCGTCAGGCGCACCCCGTACAGGTAGGCAGTGGTGGTGATGTTCGCCTGCATCTGCTGGCTGCGATCGCCGAGAGAGGTTGCCAAAACGGCGACCGTGTCGCTCTGCCCATCAAAGGCGTCCAGGGGAATCTCCACCGAGACCGGTATCGTCACTGCTTCCCCCGCGGAAAGGGTGATCGTCGCCGGGAGGCTGGTCTGCCACAGGTTTTCGCTTATCTCAAAGGCGACTGTGTCGGTGAGGACGCCGGTATTGACAAGCTGGAAGTGATAGCCGACGGTCTTTCCGGGAGGTCCGGTATCCGCCTGAGCAGAAGGCGATAACCCAAAGCTGTAAGGGCTGGGCAGGCGCAGCGCGGCATCTCCAAAAATGGTAAAGGTGTGAATCAGGTCATAGTTGACCCCGGTGGCAAACAGGTTCAATTTTGCGATATCCGCCGCCAACCCGAGGCTCCAGACCCCCTGACGGAAGACGGCATCGTAGAAACCGCGATGGAGGGCGTCGTGCCCGGTGACCACGCCAAAGCCGGTGGGCGAGAAGGAGGCAATCACCCCCCTGCCCGCGGCGCGTAAGGCTTCTTCCATCAGGCTTTGCAGTACCAGGTTTCCGGGGACAATCCCGGGGTGAATCCAATAGCCGTCAAGGCAGGTCATAGAAAGCGCCAGCGGCAGGCGGTCTGCATTGTTCAGCCAGACGATATCCTCGGTATCGAGGATGGATTCCCCCGACCAGCGGTTGATGGCGCCATGACCGATGTAATTCAGGAGCAAGGCGCCGGTGATGTTAAGGCTATGGGTGATAGCCTGAGTTACCGAAACGCAATTGGGGGGACAACCGAAGTCGTTTTGATAAATGGCGCTCACCGTGTAACCCGGCTCCTGGTAATCCCGAATCATGTCTTGCGAAAGCTCGACAAAATCGCCCGCCGGGTCGGGGACGTCATCGGCGACAAAGATCCAATGCCGCTGCCAACCCTGGCGAGGGGCTGATTCGTAGGCGATGATTTTATCCACCACAGCGTCCAGCTCAGCGGCGGAATTGACCGGGATGCGGCTGATATCCACATCCGGCAGGAGGTCGTCGCCCACCACCGTCGCCAGCAGGTTGGCGCTATCCACCTCGCCATTCCAGGGGTCCACCCAGGCGAGATTGGGCGGCATGTAAACCGGCAAGCTGTAATACCGGGGGGAGCCTTTAAAATTCCAGGTGCCGTCGCCCACCAGGATTACATAGGAGGGCGGCGTCGCCCAGTGCTGGAAGGCATAACGCAGGTAATTCTTGATTGCCAGGGGGTTGAAAATCCCGTAATTGAACTGGTTGTAGAGATCCTGCACATTGATGACCCGGGCGGACAACCCCTGGCTCTGGCGGTAATCCGCCAGGCGCTGGGCGGAGGTGATGAAATCCCCGTGGGTGATGACCAGGTAATCCGCGGCTACATCCAGGTCTGGCGGGTCGTAGTAGCTAATCTGGGAGAGGGGGACATCGGTGATGACCCCGGCGTAATAGCGCGCCGGAGCTTCCTGGCTGACCTGAAAACTCAACACGTCGAAGTTCTTTTGCCAGTTGATCAGCCAGATCGGGTTGAGGGGCTGAGTGATATCCAGCACATACAGGTCGTTGGTGGAATAACCGCTCACCTGGAAGCGCCATTGACCGGAGGGGAGATAGGTGAAGTCAATCCGGTTGCTTTGCGCTTGAAACAAACGCTGGTATTCGATTTCGAACCAATCGAAATAGAGCTTCTGGGAGGTCAGGGCAGGCGTGGGATAGACGGCGAGGAGCAATTGATTGTCGCCGTTGACCAGTTTCGATTGGGAAACCTGGGTTTCGAAACGGTAACGGCTTTTGCCATCCCAAAAACTGTCGAGGACCGGCGACAGCATGGAGGGGTCGTTCAGGTAAAAGGCGGTATGGTGATCGGGAGCGGCGTTGTCGTTGAAAGTCTCAGCCACGATCTCTCCGCGCAACATCGCCTGGTAATCCCCCGAGGCGACCGCGGTCAGTGGAGTGGAATAGGTGCGGGTGGTGGCTGAGGAAGTGCTGACAAAATCCCAAAACCAGGTATCCTCGCCGTTGAACAGCCTGGCAATCCAATAGACCGATTGTTCGGCGCGGGTGATGTGGGTGTAGGTCTGGGGTACGGAGGCGCCGCCGGGCATGGCGTTGAGCGAAATCATGCGCAAACCGGGGGAGTCTCCCAGGCGCAGCCAGTACACGTTCTCATCGGTGTATTTCTCCAGCATGACCGCGTTCATCTGGGGCGTCCAGGAGATATACGTGCCGCTGATATTCTGGGTGGCGAAAGTCAACCAATGGTCGTCCTCCGCCTGATAAAGACCTGCCAGGTAATCTCCATAAAATTTTTGTCCATAAAAAGCCAGGTACTCGCCCGGGCTGAAGCGATGTTCATCGCCGTCAGTGTTGGCGACAAAGAGCGCCACCTGCCTCCCCTGATTGCTGAGCTGGAGGTTGACCGGGTCGAGGGTGGCAACCGGCAGACCGGCGGTCGCCAGAGCGTCATATGTCAGGCGATAGAGACCATCCTCAGAGATTGAAATGCGATAGGCGGGCGAGTCAAGCGTGGGCTGGCTGAGCAAGCGGTCTCCGCCTGGGTCGGCAGCGGGCAGACCTCGCCAAAGGCGGGCTTGCTCGGGGTTCAGAACCAGATTATCTAAAGCTGCATCGAAAGAAACCGGCAAACTCCCCGGAGTTGAAATGCGCCGCAGGGGGACGGAACCACCGGTATCTTTAAAACTGACCTGCACCCGCAACTCGGGTCGCTGCCAGACCTGTCCCAAACCAGGCAGATACTGAAAGGGGTAGAGTTCGACCCGCACCAGGCGATGGTCGCGCAACCAGACATCATCCGCCAGGCGCGCCGCTTCAGCGGGGTAAACCTCCTGGCTGGCATATCGGACGGGGTCGGGCAGATAAGCCATTCGTCCGGGTTGAAAATCCTCATCCGGTGGGATAGGGGATGGCGCAGGGGGCAGGCGGTAATTGCCAGGCAGGGGTCGAGCATCGCCTGAAATCACCTGGAGCCTGACTTCCGCCTGGTCGGGAACGCCAATCAGAAAGCTCACCAGGCGCAATTCAGGCGCGCCCGGCTCTTGGGTATAGGATGCATTGGGGAGAACCAGCCGCTCATAGACCACGCCATCCAGCTCGACCGGCTTAAAATGATGCCCCTGACTGGATAATTCCAGCAAAAGACCGTCCTCATCGGAATGCAGCACCTGCACCTGCGCCCCCGGCGCATCTGCCAGGCTTGAGCGCCCGTCCATCGCCGGGGCTGTCTCGAAGCGCGACAGCGAGACCAGCATGACCAATACGAGGAGAAATCGCTTAATCAAATTAACTTTTCCCCATCGCTCGATGACACCCGATTAATCAAGAGCGAGCCTCGCCTGAATCGAAGCTCGCCTGGTTCGTAATCCATGACAGGGCAATCTTTTCCCGACCTTCGTTTTTCCAGGTCACCTGCTCTCAGTTTGGTAGATGTTGTGGAATTTACTACCCATTAAATTAACCGATGTGCTCCTGTCAGCCCTTAACCTGAAGCGCCAGAAGGATCTATCGGAAAGTTTGGAATCGGCGTTCCGGCGCGGGTTTCCAAATCCTGTTCGTGGATGATCTCGGGTTTCCGGTAAGGCTTGCGCTCGTTCTCAGTCGCTTCGGTGTTCTCCATAACAGTCCCCTGGTAAATCTCTAAAGATACTTGGGAGAATTTTATCTTAAATCAATTGATTATGCAAGCAAGGTTGCTGACAAAAGCTGTCAGCTTTCATAACTGTAAATCTCATTGGAGCGCGGAACAGGCAGGAGCATCAGCCCGTGGGAGAAACAACCTGCCAGAAGGAGGCGTTGGGCTGAAAATGGAGGTAGAAGGCGGGAATCGTCTCCAGGATCTCTTGGCATCGTTGGATGAGCCGATGGCTGCGGTTGGCATCCGCCGAGACGAGGGGCGCACTGCTGAGCATTTCAGAAATGGCAATGCCCCGCGGCATGTCCTCGAGGTACACCTCACTGTCCTGCACCAGGCGATACAGACCCGCCAAAGGCGCTGGCGGCGCAGGCGCAGGGGAGATTGGCTGATTCCAAAAAGGGGTGGGGTACGCCCACCAGATTCCCTGATTGGGCATGAGCAACACCAGGTCATCATTGAGGACTGCCCCCTGCGGGGAAAACGACGCCGCCGTGCTTTTCCCGCTGCCGGAGCGCCCAAAGAACAGATACGCTCTGTCATTCTGGACAACCCCGGCGGCGTGAAACAACAAACCGCCATTCTCGAATGAGAACAAGGCGGAAACGGCGCGCAAGAAGTACTCCGCCTCCGCCTGAGGCTGGCGGCTGGCGAGGCTCAGGCGACCGGCAGGCTTAAACGGGTCAATCCAACCCTGGATTCCAGGCTCATCCCAAATCAGCGCGCCCCGGGAGAAGCGCGGCGCCAGTTGCAACAGGCTCCGGGGTTGATCGCCAGGCTGGATAATCAGGTGGGTCACCAAACGTTTGCCGCTCTGGGCGGGAAAATAGCGGCAACGCCATGCAAGCCAATCGGCTAATGCCCGATTATTGCAAATCAGGTCATACCCCAACCCGCCGATGTCCAGCCTTACCCGAAGTTCAGCAGCCATCACGGCTCAGCCTCCGGGGTTTGAGCGTCCGCCGGTTTGCGGGCGAGCGCCAGCCACGCCACCAGCAGCAACGACAATAAACCCGCTGCCAGGGTCAAATAAAATATCTGACGGTTGTCGCTCGAGCGCGCTGAAATCGGTCCAAAACGGTTGACGCCGCCGTCCATTTCGACTTCTTCGAGCTGATAGTAGTAAAGCGTCGCGGGTCGCACCTGGTCATCCTTAAAGCTGTACTGGCTGCCGCTCAACGGATCCTGAGAAGCGGGAATCAAAGACGAATTGATCTTGACGAACGGACCCTCCATGCTCTCGCTGCGATAGAGATTAAAACCA
>JBBIPD010000082.1:0-4708 GCA_037443025.1 Chloroflexota bacterium | reverse complement strand
GTCCAACTCACTGGCGGTCGTCCATTCCACCAGGACCGTCGCCTTTCCCGCCTGACGCCAGGCGATAAGCAGAAGGGAGAGGCAAAGCAAAGCCAGGAAACCAACCGTAATCCCGAACAACCTTTTCACGTATGATTCCTTACTGAAAAGATACATTAACCAGGCGAATTATACCAACCCCCGCCTGGAAGACAGCGGGGAAAGAGCGCTTCAGGCAAGAGGGAACATGGCACATTGGCGCATCGTCTTTGAGACAGCAAAGGAAAGCCTTTGCGGGGTTAAACGAACCGTAGGGCAAGCCTGGGATTTCTGGCGCAGTTATTGCACCCGATGCCTAAATACGGTATCATGGACAAGGGAAGTCCACGCCTCGCATGCGTCCAGCGAACTCTGGAGTCAGAATGAAGCGGTTGCTCATCAACATTATCCTGCTAGCCTGCATAGCGCCCATCTCGATCTTCGGGAATCCAAAAGCCCCCCCGCCGCCGCCCACAAGCACCCCGGAAGCGCTGGCGATATTGGAAACCGCAATTTTGGAGGCAGCCCAGCAGGATTTGAAGGAAACCTATCCCGTCCCGCTGTTTGGGGTGCGGGTGGAGAACATCAGCCTCTCGGAGGATGGCTCTTTCGCCGCCGCCTGGCTGACGCCGATACATCCGGAAACGGGCGAGACCATCCCCACCGAACCGGGGCTGGCATTTGCAACCTGGGATGGAGGACAATGGAAGGTCACCCTGCCCTTCGATGCTGGCTGGCAAGAACTGCTCGCCAGCGCCCCAATCGAGACTCTGGAGGGACAGACGCGCTCCGACTGGCTGGGGATGACCTATGAACCCCTGGGTGTCCAGGCTGTCCAACAAACCTTCACCGGCTACTACCTCCCCTGGGAAAAAGGGAAGACGGTCCTGCTCTCCCAAAGCCTGGCGCATGACGCCTACCTGACAACCGCCCATTACAGCTTCGATTTTTACGTCCCCGGCGACCCGTACGATCCAATCCGCATGTTCAACCTGCACGCCGCCAAAGCGGGGACGGTCTGGTCTTTCAAGGACACAGTGCCAAATCATGACCACAGCGATGTGAACTACCTGGTGTTGCAGGATAACACCACGACGCCAACCACCTACCAGCTCTACCTTCACCTTGCCCAGGGCAGCATCCCGGCGAGCCTGAAGCAAATCGGCGCACCGGTCGCCCAGGGGCAGTTCATCGCCAAAGTGGACAACACCGGTCAAAGCACCGGTCCCCACCTGCACTTCCAGGTGCAAAGTCTGCCCTGGAACGATTACTGGGGGCAATCGTTGGACATCACCTTTCTGGATGTGGACATCAACGGCGGTCGCCCAAGAACTCTGGTGGATCAACCCTACTGCAGAGCGGACGATGTTTGCGACGTGTTTCGCTCCAGTTACACCTCGGGGAACACCGTCACCGAGCCGCCGAACCTGCCGGTCGGCACGCTCACCGCTCCGACCAACGGCAGTGTGCTGACCACGAACAGCCTGCCGATATCCGGTTGGGCGAGGGATGACACGGGCATCTCCAGCATTCAAATCAAAGCCTACTATAAGGACGTATGGCAGGCAATCGGTCCGGCTTTCACCGCCTCCCCCTTCGCGTATAACTGGGATGTCTGCGCCAGCCAGGTGCCGGACGGTCCGGTAAGCCTGTATGTGGACATACGGGATAAAGACGGCAACCAGGCTTCGGGGCTGCCCGGTTTGCGCCATCTGGTCAAACAATTCGATTGCGGCGTCCCACAACCAGCCTGCAATCCGGGCAGCGATCAGGTCGCTCTGTTTGCCGATTCGGATTTCGGCGGCGCCTGCGTGACCCTGGGTGTGGGCGAATATAGCAGTGCGAGCGCTCTGGGCGGGTTGGGGGATAACAACGCCGCCTCCATTAAGCTGGGCGCAAACGTCCTGGCGACGCTTTACAGCCTGGGAAATTACGCCGGCAGGAGCGAAACCCTGCTCCAGAACGACGCCAACCTGGGGGATAACCGGATTGAGATAGACAGCCTCTCGTCTTTGAGAGTGCGCCTGCGCAGCCAGGTCCCTTCTACGCCGATTCCCGCCTCCCCCGCCGATGGGGACGCGTCGTTCACCTCAGACGACAGCGTGGTGCTGGTCTGGGGGGATGGGGGCGGGAGCGCAGAGTTCAATCTCAAGCTGGATGGGGTGGAAAAGGGCTGGCAAACCGGCGCGGCTTACCACACCGGTCCGCTGCCGGCGGGGACGCACACCTGGCAGGTGAAGGCGCGCAACCAGGCAGGAGAGAGCGCCTGGAGCGGGTTGCGCAGCTTCAATCTCCAATCTGTCTCCGTTTCGACCACGCCGCGCAGTGTGCCATTTACAGATAATATGGAAGGGGGAACCAACGGCTGGGTGAAAGGCAAGTGGGATCAGACCTACGCCCAAAATCATACCCCCGGCGGGGCAATCAGTTGGAACTACGAGCCGAAAGACCCGCCCGGGGATTACGACACCGGCGCCCCGAACTCCGGCAGCCTGACCTCCCCGCCCTTAAGCATCCCTGCCAGCGGCGCTTATTACCTGCGCTTCTGGTATCTATACGAAACCGAAACGGATGGCGTTCATTGGGATCGGCGGGTTGTTCAGATAGCGGCGGATGGCGGGCTGTTCCAGGATGTCATCCAGCTCGCAGACGACCCGCCCAACACCTGGCTGCAAAGCCCGGCAATAGACCTCACGCCCTATCAGGGCAAAACCATCCGCGTCCGCTTCCACTTCGAGACGCTGGACGCTGCCGCCAACGCCTTCAAGGGCTGGTTCATAGACGATTTCACGATTAACACCCAGGCGCCGCCCGCCTGCAGCGGCGACATCGAACCCAACAATACCCCTGCAACCGCGCTGATGATGAGTAAAAACAGCGCGATGAGCGGCGTTATCTGCCCCAACGGAGACGTAGATTACTACAAATTCGCGGGGGACGCGGGCGATCAGATAGGCATCTCCACCGCAGCCCAGTCCCTCGGCTCTGAACTCGACACGTACATTTTCCTGCTGGATAGCGACGGCAAATCCGTCCTCGCCTCCAATGACGATCAGACGGCGGGCGTGCGCACCGATTCGTACCTGAGCTATCGCCTGCAACGCAGCGGCATTTACTATATCAAATTGCGCGCCTGGAACCATCCCTCGGCGGGCGGAAGCAGCCACACCTATACCTTGAACCTGGTCAGCTCAGGGGTTCGTCCGACGGCGGCAATCGATGCCCCGCCAGGCGGCACCTTCCTGCCGGATGGCATCGCCACCCTCATCGTCTCCGCCGATGCCCCCGGGAGCCTGCCCGGCTTGCCCTCGG
This sequence comes from Chloroflexota bacterium, assembly GCA_037443025.1. Taxonomy (GTDB): domain Bacteria; phylum Chloroflexota; class Anaerolineae; order Anaerolineales; family UBA4823; genus JAQBDA01. Next base: position 1,378 of record JBBIPD010000082.1, on the reverse strand, counting down.
GCGTCAGCCATGTGGATTTCTTCTGGCACTCCGGAGACTGGATCAATGGGGACTGGACCTATCTCGCCTCAGACTGGAATGGGGCAGACGGATGGAGCCACGCTCTCGACACCACCAAGATTCCCGAACAGCGGGATATCGGTTTCTTCATCCGGGCATACGATTGGGGCGGCGGCAGCAGCGGGGCAGCGATTTGGAACATGGCATTGGATCGCACCCCCCCGGTGAGCGCCATCGGCAGCATGCCCGATACGCAGAAAAGCACCGCCATCCGGGTACCCTGGAGCGGCAGCGACAACCTGGCAGGGATTGACCATTACGAACTGCAAATGCAGGTTGATGGCGGCGTCTGGCAGGATTGGGATAAGAACCTCAGCGCCGCCCTGAACGAGACCTGGGTGGTGGTGGAGCGAGGGCATAGTTACGGTTTCCGCATCCGGGCGGTGGACCGCCTGGGCATTCAGGAGGCATTCCCCAGCAGCGCCGAACAAACGGTGAGCATCCCCCTCGCCATCTGCGCTGCGCCAGACGCCTGGGAGGAGGACAACTCCGCCGCCAAAGCCAGCAGCGCCAGCGGTTTGCTCACCCTCCAGGAGCATAATTTCTGCAACCCGCTGGCTGGCTCGGGTTATCTGAACGACCAGGATTGGGTCAGAATCAGCCTCAAAGCCGGGCAACGCCTGATTATCACCGCCCAACCCATCTCTGGCGGAGCGGCGGCTGTGTTGCGCCTGTACGCCGCCGATGGCGTCACCCTGCTGAAGCAGAGCCAGTCTCCGGGGTTCAACCAGAGCGCCTGGCTGGATTACGATGCCTCTAGCAACCTCACGGTCTATCTGCAGGTGACCCATCCCGACGGAAATGTGGCGGGCGACGAAGCGCGCTACCTGCTCACCATCCGCAATGGTTACCACCGTTACCTGCCGTATATCAGCAAATGAGAGCGCCCTGGGCAGTCAGGTTATCTCTACCCAGGCGGTAAAATGGTATACTTTCGCCTGTGAAATTAATCATCCAGATTCCATGCTACAACGAAGCCCAGACCCTGGCGCAAACGGTGCAGGCATTGCCCCGGCAGCTTCCCGGCATTGACACAATCGAGTATCTGGTGATTGACGATGGCAGCAGCGATAACACCGCCGAGGTTGCTCGTCAGGCGGGGGTGCATCATGTGGTGCGTCTGGCGCGGCATATGGGGTTGGCGACCGGTTTTGTGGTCGGGTTGGAGAACAGCCTGAAAGCCGGGGCGGATTTGATTGTCAACACCGACGCCGATAATCAATATCTGGGGGAGGATATCCAACGCCTGATAGAGCCAATCCTGGAGGGGCGCGCCGAACTGGTTGTCGGCGACCGGGGCGTGGCCACCCTGGAGCAC
>JBBIPD010000081.1:1579-10427 GCA_037443025.1 Chloroflexota bacterium | reverse complement strand
TAGGCATCCAGGGCGGCTGATATTGTTGTTTTTCCCCTTTTATTGCAATTAACTGGATAATGCGGTTTGGAATCGCGCCTGAAGGATCTGATTGAGAAATGAGTATCACCTATCAAATCGTGTATTGGCGGGATATCCCAGCCCAAATCAGGGTGAGAAGCGGCAACCAGCGAACAAACAGACAGCTCTCGCCACGCTTTCAGGAAGCGATTGACGCTGCCGCTATGCATGCCCAGGCGACAAATACAGATGATTACCTGGCAGACTGGCATACGACCGAATGGCAGCACACGGATGGCGATCCGGAATCGTTTATAGAGCAACTTGCGGCTCAAATCGAAAAAGAATATACCCCGGAGCGCCTCAAGGCGTTGGCGCTCAATAAAGGTGTTGAGCCTGCTTAATCAGGGGGTGGCTGAATCATGCTGCGGCGCTTGCAAGACTCTCCCCAGATTTTGGAGTTTGCCTACCAAATGGCGTATCGCCTCATTTTCCCCTTTCGCCGCTGGCTCCTCCCAGGGGGCAGGTCGGAACGCTTTTTTGTCTATCTGGAGAAATTGACCAAAAAACCGATATTCGACTGCCGTATGTGCGGGCAATGTACGCTCCATCACACCGGTATGACCTGTCCCATGACTTGCCCTAAAAACCTGCGTAATGGACCATGCGGCGGAGTATTGCCGAACGGGAATTGTGAAATCTACCCGGAAAAAGCCTGTATCTGGGTGCAGGCATGGCAGCGATCGCAACACATGCCCGCTTTTGGCAAGGAGATTGTTCATATCCAGGCTCCATTAAATCATTCGTTACGTGACACTTCTGCATGGATCAACGACCTGCACCAAAAAGAGAAGATGATGCCCAAGGGCTGGGAAAATTAAAGGCGGGTTCGCGCCTGGAGCGCGTCTTGCGTTCCGGCAGGTTTGCCGTAACCGCAGAGCTAAATCCACCGGATAGCGCCGACGCCCATTCGGTTTACGAGCGCGCCCTGGTGCTGGCAGAAGTATGCGATGCGATCAATGCAACCGATGCTTCTGGCGCAAATGTGCATATGTCCAGCGTTGGGGTCTGTGCGCTTCTCACCCGGGCGGGTTATGAACCCGTGATGCAGGTCTCCTGTCGAGACCGCAACCGCATTGCAATTCAGGGCGATTTGCTTGGCGCAGCGGCAATGGGCGTTCGGAATGTATTATGCCTGACCGGCGATGGCGTCCAAACCGGTGACCAGCCCGAAGCCAAGCCGGTATTTGACCTGGAATCGATTACGCTTCTGCGCACAGCGCGGATTTTGTGTGAGAAAAAACAATTTCTTAGTGGTCGAAAGCTGGAGACAGCGCCGCAGTTTTTCCTGGGGGCTGCCGAGAATCCCTTCGTTCCGCCCTACGATTACCGACCCTTACGGCTGGCAAAAAAGGTGGAAGCAGGCGCAGATTTTATCCAGACCCAGTTCTGCTTTGATTTGCCCCGTCTCCGCCAGTTCATGCAAACCGTATGTGATATGGGTCTGCATGAACGGGTTTATATCCTGGTTGGAGTTGGACCACTGCGCTCGGCAAAGACCGCCGAGTGGATGCGGGCGCATGTGCCTGGAGTGGTCATCCCCGATGGGATTGTTGAACGGTTGAGAAAATTGCCTCTGGATCAACAGCGCAGGGAGGGTAAGCGAATTTGTGTGGAGATCATTCAGGAAGTGCGTGAAATCCCGGGTGTAAGCGGGGTGCATGTCATGGCATACCGCCAGGAAGAACTGGTTGCGGAGATTATCGAAGAAGCCGGATTATTGCCGCGTCGCTGGCAGAGCCGACGCAGGAAAACCTATGATTTTGAGGAGATATTAGAATAAATGGATACAATACTTACCTCGCCTACCAAAGAAGTTCGCATTGGACCCGGACGACCGTTTGTCATCATCGGAGAGCGAATCAACCCAACCGGTCGCAAGAAACTTGCGGCTGAGATGGCAGCCTGGGATTTTGAGCGTGTCCGTACCGACGCTATCGCCCAGGTGCAGGCGGGGGCTCAAATGCTGGATGTCAATGCAGGCATCCCTCTGGCGGACGAGCCGGCGATTTTGGCGGAGGCGATTCGGGTTGTGCAGAGCGTGGTTGATGCGCCGCTCAGTATCGATTCATCCATTGTGGCAGCTCTTGAGGCTGGTCTAAAAGCCTATCAAGGAAAACCACTTATTAATTCGGTCACCGGAGAGAATGAGCGTCTGGAGGCGGTTTTGCCTCTGGTGGCTGAGTACCACGCGGCGGTGATTGGGATATCCAACGATGAGACGGGTATTTCGGAAGACCCGAACGTCCGCTTCTCAATTGCAAAGAAAATCGTAGAGCGAGCCGAGTCCTACGGCATCCCGCGAGATGATGTGCTGATTGACCCTTTGGTGATGCCAATCGGGGCAGTGCGCACGGCGGGTACTGCGGTCTTCACGATTGTGCGCCGTGTGCGTGAGGAATTGGGGGTCAATACGGTCTGCGGCGCCTCGAACGTGTCGTTTGGTTTGCCGGAGCGAGGGGTGCTCAACGCAACCTTCCTGGCGATGGCGATTGCCGCCGGGATGACCTGCGCTATCACCAATCCGCTGGAGGAGCATATCCGCAAGACGATATTGGCGGCTGATGTGCTCATGGGTGTGGATGAAAATTGCCAGGCATGGCTGCGCGCCCAGAGGCTGCAGGCTCAGGGAGAAGACCTGACCGATCGCCGCCGTCGTCGTGAGCGTCGCGCCGGGTTGGGCTCGTCTGAGTAACCGGATTACCTCTTCACCAGACGCATGCGAAAGCTCCTGTCTGGGGCGGGTGTGGGCGCAGTGCGCGTCTTTAATTCGTAATCCGTCGGCTCCATCTCAAAACGGGCGTAGTGCAACAACGCAGCGATTGTGAGCATGATTTGAATCTCTGCCAGCCCCGCGCCGAGGCAAGTGTGCGCTCCCAGGCTGAACGGGGCGAACGCTCCCGGGATGCGATGTTCGTTTCGATGGGGGAGGTAGCGGTCAATATCGAAGCGATACGGATCAGGGTGAAGCTCCGGGATGAAATGTGCCACGGTCGTACCGATGAAAATCCGACCCCCGGCATCGACGCGGTAACCACCAAACTCGAAAGGTTTTACCACCGTTCGTTGGATCGCCGGGGCAATCGGGTAACGGCGCATCTTTTCCAACAAGACTAGATGCTAAACGTTCATGTTGCGTATCTTTTCGTGTGTAGTTCCGCCGTCCTGGAAAAGCGCATTCAGTTCTGGGCGAACCAAATCGAGAATATCGGGATGCTTGAACAGCGCGTAAATCATGAACGCAGCCGTGCTGGCAGCCGTGTCCAAACCGGCGATGTAAGGACCGAGGGCAATCGGCATCAAATCGCTGTTTTTTATAAGCGAGCCTTCCTCGGCAGCTTGCAGGGCGTCATCAATCAGGTTGGGCATGCGGTCTACAGGCGGGTTGCGGCGATGCCAGTCCAGAATCTGATTCCCCAACTCAAAGGCGCGTCGCCTCCCTCGGCGTAAGCGGGCGTAGCCAGCAGGAGGCAAGGTCGCTGTCGGGTAACCAGCACCAGCAAGGCGTTGCGCACGAAATACACCACATCCTGCACGTACTCTTTTGGAGCGCGACCCGCAATGATTGTCCCCAATTGTTCGGTGATGACATCCTGAAGAAAAGGATAAACAGAACGACTCTCGACTGGAAGCCAGTTCTCGATAGATTTTCTGGTGATTGAAACAACATCTTCCAGGTGAGACTCGATCACAGACTTGCTGTACCCGCGCTTCTGCAACTGGCGTAGCTGGGAGTGAACCTCACCATCCGAGCTGATCAAAGTTGTCTCAGCGCCCAGCTCATGGTCCATATCCATCCAGAACTCTTTCGAGCGGAAATGCTCATTCCCCTCGCGTGAGAAAAAGAGGTTGGCTTCTCTGCCTGCGATGACGGTGTAGATTTCTCCCATCACCTGGACGCGGAATATTGGTCCCATCCGTTGATACTGTTGAATCAGATAGCCGAGCACATCCTTGTACATCGGCAGTGCGCTACCGATGATGGGAAATCCGGGGACTAAACGTGGAAGCGGGGCGTTGCTGGGACCGCTCTTCCAGGTGATTTTTGGGGTTGTTTCCGATTTTGATAACATGAATTTTCCTTCTAAATGATTGAGCTGATTGAGTATTGATTGTTGTCAGGCATTATTGTTCCCCGATGTCCGTTCTGTCCTGACAATCCCCGGCTATCTCTTTCGGAGAGGGAGGTCCAATCTGACCAGTCATTGAGATTGATAGGGCGGTTGATGTATTATCGAGATTATTCGTATTGAATGGCTTCGAGAATGCGGGTCCGCGAGGCGCGCAGTGTGGGCAATAATGCCGCCATCTGCGAGGTGAGAAAGGCAATTAACAAAGCCGCGAGAATATTTTGCAACGGTAGAACATAACTCAGGCGGTAGCCAGACATAAAGGTCATTGCGCTAAGGAACAATCGCGAAAGCAGCACGCCAAAAACCAATCCCATCAAGCCACCAATCAGCCCCATAAGGGCTGCTTCAGAAAGCACCATCCGCACCACTTGCCCTCGAGTCATGCCTACTGCGCGCAGCATGCCTATCTCCTGGGTGCGTTCCATCACGTTCATGGTCAGGGTGTTGGTGATGCCCGTAAAACCCACCAGCAATGCAATCAATGCCAGGACATCGAACATACTAAATGCCTGCTGCATCAGTTTTGATATGCGTCCTAGAAGAGTTTCATTTGAAATGATGACCAGGCGTTCGCTATCTCCGTAACGCCGCTCAATCTCGTCTCCAACCTCATCGGGAGAAAAACCATTACTCACTTTCACCAGTAAAGTATTGGCGCCGTCGAGGCGGAAATAATGCTCCATGTCCCGCCAGGAACCGTTGATTACCAGTCCCTGGTTGGAGAAATCCACAATGACGGCTGCCACAGTAAAGGGCGTCTCACCCTGGCGGGTTTTGATCAACACCTGATCCCCTGGGGCAAGACTGTATTTCTCGGAGATGACGCTGGAGATGAATACATGCCCGCCTTGGGCAAGATTATTCAACGAATCCGGGTTGGACTGGTTGAAAACGAAGTTGGTGACTCGGGTATAAGCAGCCGGGTCTAATGCCATAAAATTGACCCTCTCCCAATCCTTATCCGGTAAGCGCCACTCGACCTCAAAATAACGCACTGGCGCAACCGCTTCTACCCCGGCAACAGCCTCAATTCTGCGGATGACGTTGGTGCGAATAGGCACCACTGAGGTCACGTACAAATCGCCGCCGATGTAACCTTTCAACCATTCATCCAGATCGCCTTTGAATGAATCGGTCATCACCCATACAATCACTACCATGGCGACCCCAATCATCAGGGCGGCGACGGTCAGGGTGGTTCTCAGTCGGGAGCGCCGGATGTTGCGACTGCCTAATTGACCCACACGTCCAAACAAAACACCCATCAAAGGACGAGCAACGCGTTCCCAAATTGAGACCGTGACCGGAATGACCAGCGCTCCGCCGAGAAAAAGGGCGAACACCATCATGCTTCCAAAGCGAAATTGGGGATCATCGGGGAAGGGATTGAACACCAGCCCCAGTCCCGCGCCAGATAGAAGCACAACCCCAGCGATCCATCCGTAGCGAATCAACCACCCCTCCTGGTTCCTGGCGCGCACTCGCAATGCTTCGAGCGGTGAGACCTTGCCAGCTCGCAAGGCAGGGATGACAGCCGCGATGATTGCAACCAGAACCCCGATTGTCAACCCAACCGCCAATAAAGGCTGAGGCGTGTTCATTTGGGTTAATTCCTGCGCCAGGAGAATTGACATCAATCGGCTAAGCCCTCGCGCCATTAAGAGACCCAATCCAAGCCCCAGGATGGAGCCAACCACTCCCATCAAGACGGCTTCTACCAACACCTGGGAAACCACTTGTGATCGGGTCATGCCCAGGGTGCGTAACATGCCAAATTCACGGGTGCGCTCAACGACGGTCATCGAAAAGGCGTTATATATCAGGAATGCTCCCACAAATAAAGCCATCGCCGATAAGAAATTCAGCCCAATCTGATAATTGCTCAACATTTGGGTCATCCTGCGACCCTGGGAGGCGGGGTAAATCACCGAATAGGCATCGCCGAGGAAGTTCTGAAGGCTTTGTCGTTCCATTTCCAATTGATCACTGGAGATTTCTGGCGGCAAGATCAGGTCAATCTGGTCAATTTCCTCCTGGCGATCGAACAGTTTTTGAGCGGTGCCAAGCGGCAACACCCCAAAGGCGCCATTGTTTAATTGTCCCACCCCCTCTTTCTCCATCAGCCCAACGATGCGCAGCTTTACAATTTCTCCGGATGCGACAAATTCGATGTAGCTGTTAACTTTGAGGTCATTTTCGTCTGCAAATGACTTTACCAGCACAACCTCGTCCGCCTGGGAATCAGGGGATAGGAAGCGTCCTGTTGTGATGCTGTAATCCCGCACCAGGCTATCTCGCCCTGGGTCAATTCCATACAGCAGCAGACCACCCAGATTGGTGCCGAAGAAACTCAGACCGATCTCGTTACTTTGAGATTCTTTTGCCAGCACGGTCTGCACCTGCAAAGACGGCAGAGCAGCCACAATCTGCGGAAGTTTCTCAACGCGTGAAACAACGTTCTCCTGGAAACCCTTGTCGCCGCTTTGGCGCGAGGTGATGATCAGGTTGGCTCTTCCAGAGGTGTTTTCGAACAGCCTTGTGACCGACTCCAGGGCAACCTGGTTGGTAACGCCAATCGCGATGATCGCAGCCACACCTAAAACAATCCCAAAGGTGCTGAGTAAGACCCGCGTTGGGCGGACGAGCAGCGAACGTAAAGAAAGTAAGCCAAGGAGTTTCATCGAGTATCGGAAGTATTGGTAAAGTTATTCTTCGAGTGTGCTCATGCGTCCGATAATTTGCGTGAGTTTATCGGCTAATGGCGTATCCGGCGCGAATCGTATCTCTCCATCCACGCGTCCATCGCGCAAAAATACAACTCGGTCGGCATAGGCAGCCGCGCGGGGGTCGTGGGTCACCACAACGATGGTCTGGGTGAGTTCATCGCAAGAGCGGCGTAACAACTCCATGATGGCTGTTCCAGTCTTGGAGTCAAGATTTCCAGTAGGTTCATCAGCGAGGAGGATGGCTGGGTCAGTGATTAATGCCCGCGCCAACGCGACCCGTTGTTGCTCGCCCCCCGAGAGTTGTTCTGGTTTGTGATTGCGCCGGTCACTCAACCCTGTCAAATTCAGGAGCGTGTCTAGCCGTTGTTGGAAAGTCTTTGGATTTTTGCCGTCAATTAATACCGGCAGGGTGATATTCTCTTCAGCCGAAAGCGTTGGGAGGAGGTTAAAGAACTGAAATACAAAGCCGATATTACGTCTGCGCAGCAGGGTGACTTTTTTATCATTCATTTGAGATAGCCGAAACCCTGCCAGATATACCTCGCCATCTGAAGGTTGGTCCAGACCGCCGATCAAATGTAACAGGGTAGACTTGCCACTGCCAGAAGGTCCCATGATGGCGACAAACTCGCCCTTCTCGACCAGGAAGTCAACCCCTGCCAGGGCTTCTACCTTGCTGCTGCCCAATTGATATACCTTTTTTAAATCATTCGCTTGTAGAACCGACACGTTCAGCTCCCTTGTTTTCAGAAGTGGTGAAACCACCTTCGCTCTTAAAGAAAATTAACCCTTTGTATCCATCAACCTCGACCATTAAACCATCTGTTAAGTTCATGCAACCTTTCAATGAAACGACAGCGGGGATATTGTACTCGCGGGCAATGATTGAACTGTGAGACAGGATCCCACCCGACTCGGCGATGACTGCCCCGGCGCGGGCAAAGAGAGGCGTCCAACTGACATCCGAGTAGGGTACCACAAGCACATCACCCGGCTCCAATTTCTTGAAGTCATTCAACCCTCTGACAATTTTTACCGGTCCGGCGTAGTAACCTCCAGAGGTTGGTATCCCCTCCAGCTTATTGGCATCAAGCGACATGAGCGGGGGGGTCATGTCGCCGAATATGACTTCAGGGATGAGCGCATGCTGGCTGAGTTCAATTGCTGTTTTTCGTTCTCCCACCAACCCGGAGAAATTCTTCCCATCGGTAAGAGTGTTCACCCAATCGCTCAATTCTTCCAGGTAGAGGAAGAAGATATCCTCCCAGGAGGATAACAAACTCTCATCAACCAGTTTCGCTCCCAGGGCGTGAAAGTGGTCGCGTAAAACCATCAGGGTGTAAGTATATAAAGTGCTATACATCTCGCGGTACAGGCGAAATTGGCGAGCACGCTGATACAAAATGCGGAGGAAAAGCCGACCCAGCCCTCGGATATTCAGCTCGTCTATCCCGATTTTGCGAATCTCCTTTACTTCAGGGGGATCAAACTCGGCGATAAGACGCAAGATCAACTCAGGCGTTTCCCGCCAGGGGACGCTGGTGAAATCCACAGTGCTGTCGCTCAGATGTCCAAAACGCTCAAGGAAGTGATTGAACCGTTGGCGAAAATCAGAGGTTGCCTCCCCTGCCTGTTCCAGGGTGTTCAGATTCCCACGGTGTATGGAGAGCTTTACCTGCGGATCCAAAGCCAGGAATCTCGCATGCAAATCAGCCAGATATACGTTCGGGTCATATGCCTGAAGCTTATCCCAATTATCTGTCAGATTGAAGTGGTCAAAATCCACCCCATGTGCCTTGAGGTATTTACGCAACAAGGCATTGTAAATCTGCATGAGCAGTATGACTATGATCAGGTTATAGCTGATTTGGTTTTGCACCCCGGTGATTTTGTCAACCCGACTTAACAGCTCATGGGGATGATCATCTC
>JBBIPD010000081.1:0-1540 GCA_037443025.1 Chloroflexota bacterium | reverse complement strand
TTCGGCGCGCGAGCCAAAGCGGAGCTTATCCAGGATAAAGCTCAGTACCCGAGGCGCTTTTAATACCAATGAGAAGCCCGGCATAAATTTTGGACGAGCGGCGCCCGGGGGAAGCATACCCATCATACCCTCGAGCGAGTCACGGGGCATGCCCAGGCTGGCAAAAACCTTTCCGAACTGTCCCATGTTGAAGTAGGCATGGTAATGGAAGGCTTTTACCAGAAGTTCCGGCTGGATGGGAGCTCCACCCACCAATTCGTTCAGGATGCGCGCCCATTAACGGGTAGGGATTGGTACTGAGACTGACCAGACCAACGGTTTAATTGCTCCAGGTAACATTTCACGGGCAATTCGGTTGCTGTATATGTCCTCTTCTGCCAGGGCGGTGATGTCTCGGAGTTGCACCCAATAGAGTACCTTACCATCGTACACCCACTCCAGGTCAATGTCTTGCCGAAAGAGCTTCGCAATCCGATTGGTATCCTGCACGATCTGCTCAATGACACCCGGCGGTAATTGGTCGCTTTCTGGCTTTTCCAGGATAGCCCCCCAACGGCTTACCCAGCGTAGCGGGGTTATCCCGGATTGCACCAGTTGACTGCCATCCCCTGGAACCGCCTCCACAATCGTTTCTTCAACGCCTGTGATTGGGTTGCGGGAGAAGGATACGCCAGAGAATACCGGCGTGACCATCTCCTGGATGATGACTGCCATCAGCAGTCCATTGGTCAAGTTTTTACTGCGCTCCAGGTAGACTTGTACCCCCTCGCCCTGGGCAGCCTCCCAAACAGATTGTACTGCATGGCAGATTTGATTTACTCCGCGCACGTTGAGCAGGCTGGTGAACTGTCCGGCGAATGAACTGATGGTGCTATCTTCGATATTGGCTGAAGAGCGCACCGCGTAAGATTTATCAGACTCAATCACCCGTTCCAAATCCAGGGTCAGGGTATTGAGAACCGACTCGCCAAGCCGTTGGTAATCCTGATATGCGTCCCAGGTGCATATATAGGTCTTGGGAATGTTATATTTCTTCTGCCACAATCGGTGAAGATTCAGGGCTTTGTTCCCTATGTTTGCTGGCGGTTTTTTTGTGTTCAAGGAAACGAGGTATTTCATCTTTCCCCCTGGCAGCTTTATTTACGTTGGATTTTCAGTTTATCCATCAGCTTGAGCATTGATTGACCCATCGGGAAGGTGCTCATACTGCGACGCATGTCCCCCTTGCCATATTTCTTGCGAAGGTCCCGCACCATCTTAATTTCAGGGATCAAAGCAACGACGAAGAGGATATTAACGATCACTGCGTAAAGTACATGGACCTCGATGCCGCGTGTTAGAGCAAACCAAATAATTGTCAGAGCCACCCCTCCCGTATATGCAATCAGCAGGTCTTTGAGCAACACCATCCCGATGAACATGCCTGCGCTGGCTACCACCAACGCTCCGATTGGGTCTATTGCGAAAAGGGCGCCATAGAAAGCGGAGATGCCGCGACCTCCCTTGAAGCGATAGTAGATAGGCCAACAATGCCCGACGA
>JBBIPD010000080.1:0-10448 GCA_037443025.1 Chloroflexota bacterium | reverse complement strand
CGAGGAGCTTGAATCCACGATTTTTGCCATCGGCTCGCATGATGTCATCCTGGATTTGCTTGCCCAATATCTGGCTGGAAAAGGGCGCAGGCTGGCTTCTGCCAATGTGGGCAGCCTGGGCGGCTTGATGGCGTTACGCCGCGGCGAGGCTCATCTGGCGGGTTCACACTTGCTTGACCCGGAGACGGGTGATTACAACCTGCGCTTTATCCGTCAATATCTGCCGGGTCAATCGGTCTATGTGGTTGCGCTTGTGTTGCGCCAGCAAGGATTAATGGTCCTGCCCGGCAATCCAAAGGGTATTTTCAGCCTGCAAGACCTGGCGCGGGGGGATGTTGTCTTCGTCAATCGTCAGCGTGGAGCGGGGACTCGCGTTCTTCTCGATTATCACCTGGAAAAACTGAGCCTGTCTCCCGAAGGGATTCAAGGATATGATCAGGAAGAGTACACCCATTTGGGGGTGGCGGCGGCGATTAAATCGGGCAGGGCTGATTGCGGGATGGGCATCGCGGCGGCTGCAAAAGCCCTGGAGCTAGAATTTATCCCCTTATTTCAGGAACGCTACGATTTAGTTGTGCCGGGCGAATATTATGAGAGCAAGCTGTTGCAACCCCTTTGGGAAGTATTGCAAGACCCCGGTTTCCGTCGGGATGTGGCAGATTTGCCGGGTTATGACATCACAGTGATGGGGAAGTTAATCGCCCATCTCGAGTAATTCATTATTATCAATTGTTGGAGGATAAGATGCCAATATCAGCAGGAATCCAGGCGCCAAATTTTGAATTGCCGGACGATGGCGGGAAAATCCAAAAGTTATCCGATTACCTGGGACGCGCGGTTGTCCTCTATTTTTATCCAAAGGACGATACCCCTGGGTGTACGACCGAAGCCTGTAATTTCCGGGATGACTACAGCGCTTATGAGGCAGCCGGAGTGGTTATATTAGGAGTCAGCCCAGACTCGGTCAAGAAGCATGCAAAGTTCAAAGAAAAATACAATCTGCCGTTCACTCTCCTGGCGGATGAAGATCATCAGGTCTGTGAGCGCTATGGCGTGTGGGGACGAAAAAAATTTATGGGGCGCGAGTACGATGGCGTATTCCGGACAACATTCCTGATTGGTCCCGATGGAAAAATTCTTAAGGTTTTTGAGGATGTGAAGCCATCTGAACATAGCGCCGAGGTTTTAGAGGCTCTCCGAGAGCTGGCATAATCCTTTAATCCGATTGAATCCGTGGCTGATATCGCTCTGTTGTGAGCTTCTTTCAATCGGCGGCGCATCTATATCAATCATGGAACGTTTCGGGTAAAATAGGGGGCGTGAACGCGCTCAGAGACAGATTATCCAGACCCAACGGGAAGAAAATTCTCCAATGGGGAGCTGTTCTTTTAATCCTCTTGCTTTTTTTCATCTATGAGTTTTTCCTGCGGGATTGGTTGGTCAATCTACCCATGGGGTTTTGGATCACATTAGACAGCATTGTCATTATCTTGATCATCGCCCTGGCTGTCGCCCTGATTGAACGGTCAATGGACTGGCGCTCCCAACGGAAGGCTTTGGAAGAACGATTGAAATCGGCGGAAGAAATTGCCAGGGAAGCGATGCAACGCCAACAAGCGATCTTCCAGGTCAGCCAGTCTTATAACCTGGCGAGTGATGAAGAAGAGATCATCCAACTGACGATGAGGTTCGCCCAGAAAGCGAGCGGCGCATTGGGGGTTTCGTACGTCCCGTTAGACGAGAGATTGCACCCCCTCAAACCGTTCATAAGCGGTGAAATACCAGATTCTGTAACCGATGATTGGTTACAATACCTGGCTTCTCCGGCTGTCAGGCAACGTTGTTCGAGCTGCCCGAATTTTGGGCATGTTACGGGGATATGTCCGTTACTGGAGGGACCTTTCACAGCCGCGGCGGGAATTTATTGTTTGCCGATTACCCGCAGCGGTCAGGAGTATGGCGTCTTGAATCTATATTTGCCTCGCAGCCAGCAACTCCGCCCGGATGTTGAAGAGTACCTTGTACGTATCGTGAGCGAAGCGACCCTGGCGCTGGAGGGGGTGCGCTTACGCAATCGCGCCCTGGATACTTTGCGCGAATTGCAATCGGTTCGTGAACGGACAGATTTGGATGGCTTGCTCTCTAATTTGTTGCTCAACCTGAACGAGACCCTGGAGGCGGATTATTCACAGCTCATCCTCCGGGATAGCGGTCTCAACCAGGGTTCCATCACCCTCAATGCCGGGAACCTCTCGGATAGCGCCGGTGCGTTGGTGGACGGTATTCTCCAAACGGTTATGGCGTCGAAACAACCGGTGATCTTTGGGGACGTCTCTGGGGATTTGCGCTCATCGCCCGGCATACGCGCCTTGATGGCTGCTCCACTGTTGTTACCCGATGAGACGGTATTGGGAGCGCTGGCGGTTATCAGCCGCAAACAAAAAGCTTTCAACCAAAGACAGTTGTCCATGCTCCAAACGATATCCAGCCAGGCAGCGTTGGTGGTGGAGAACATCAATTTGATCGCCGCCTTAGAGTACAAGACGATGATGGAAGAGCGCTCTCGCCTGGCGCGTGAAATCCACGATGGATTGGCTCAAACCCTGGGATTTCTGAAGTTGAAGATGGCGCAGATGAAAGGCTTTGCTGAACAAGGGGATTATCAGCGGGTGTATGAGATTATCCCCGTCTGTCACGATACCCTCTCGGACGCCTATCAGGAAGTACGTCAGGCGATTGACGACTTGCGGATTGGTTCTAATGGTTCGGGTTTGGAGAGTTGGTTGAGTCAAACCGTTATCGAATTTCAGGAAAACAGCGGTTTGGAAATAGAGCTTTGCGACCCGATTGACGATGTCGCTCTACCACCCGAAGTCAATGCCCAACTCATCCGCATTGTTCAGGAGGCGTTGAACAATGTCCGTAAGCATTCCAACGCAAAACGGGTCTGGGTTTCCTGCTATCAGTCTGAGGGTGATTTGATCCTTGAGGTGCGGGATGACGGGACAGGGTTTGATATCGAGGATATTCCAAAAGCCTCGCGGCATGGGTTGCAGGGGATGAGAGAACGCTCGGAGCTGATTGGCGCTGATTTTCAGATTATCAGCCTTCCCCAACATGGCACTACAGTTCGTTTGCGCTTACCTCTGGCTTTGGTGGAGGAGAAGTTGTGAGACCAATCCGCCTGGTAATTGTTGATGATCACGCATTGTTCCGCTCCGGTTTGGTCAGCCTGATTCAGGGGATGCAGGGTTTTGAGGTGGTGGGTGAAGCCAGCAACGGTCGAGAAGCGCTGGGGGTGATAGAACGAACAAAACCAGATGTCGTATTGCTGGATGTCAATATGCCTGTTATGGGTGGGGTGGAGGCGGTGCCTCTTATCCGCAAGCAGCATCCATGTAAAATTCTGATGCTTACGATTTCCAAGCACGAGGAAGACCTTTTCGGCGCAATTTTAGCCGGCGCTGATGGTTATCTGCTTAAAAACGCCACGCCTGACGAGCTGGCGAAATCCATTATTAAAGTGCATGAGGGGCTATCTGTCCTCTCTCCAGAGGTGACCCGCCAGGTTTTGGATGCAGTCAGCTTCGACCAAAACCGTTCGCCCGATTTTGGGTTGAGCAGTCGCGAGATGGAGGTCTTGAAATGTCTGGCGCAAGGGATGACAACTGCCCAAATATCATCCGATCTATTCATCTCGGATAATACCGTCAAGACTCATGTACGCCATATCCTGGAGAAGCTCGGCGCTTCCAACCGTGCAGAGGCGGTCAGTAAAGCAGTTCAGTTGGGATTGATTACCCCCGATAGCGGGGATAAAAAATAATTTTTCCCACAGGCGTATTGTTTACTCGGCGGAGGGGTGATCTAAAAATCACCCCTCCGTGCTATTTAATAAATCCCTCTTTTTGAGAGCTGTGGTGGATGACAATTCTTATCACATTTGGTAAATTATGCCTGGAACATCAGCAAAAGGAATCTTCCGTATCCATGAATTCACAGAAAAAAGGGCGACCGCAACGTGTTTTGATAGCTTCCAGCCATGCTTTGTTTGGTCAGGGTCTGCGAAGTCTGTTGCAATCGCGTAAACAAGCCGATGTTGAGGTGATTGGCGTGGTCTCCACTATCGAGGAAGCCATGCTGGCGCTGGAGAAATCTGATCCAGACCTGATTATCGTTGACTATGATGACAAAATCCTCAACCGAGAAGAGTTTCTGGCGCGATTTGTGGAGGGTGAGAAAAAATTACGGGTGGTGCTGCTCTCACTGAATGAGGCGCAGGACGCGCTTGTTTATGAGCGGCGCACCCTGGCTGCTTCACGAATTGACGATTGGCTTTAAGAATGGAATGATACCAAATCAACGGTTGTCCAAAATGATTCTGGGAAAGGCGGGACTATCAATGAGCAAAACAGGAGTAACTCTATGAAGCATCTCATTGCAGCGGGTATTTTGGTTGTGCTTGTAACTGTGGGGTTGATTTTTGGCATGGGGCAAATACGTCTGCTGCCGGTGGCAGCCAGCGCTCAGGCGCAACCGATTGATTACATGTTCAACCTGGAGTTTATCGTCATCGTATTTCTGTTCTCGCTGATTGTGGTCATGATGGTTTACAGCATTGTGGTCTTTCGGCGCAAACGAGGGGATACCACAGACGCCAAACATGTCGAGGGAAACACCCGGTTGGAAGTCGTCTGGACGGCAATCCCTCTGATGACTGTGCTCGCCTTCGCCTATCTTGGGAGCTGGAGCCTGGGGGAAACCACCCGGGCTGACCCCAAACCGCTCGAGGTGAATGTGATTGCGGCGCAGTGGGTCTGGCGTTTTGAATACCCAACATTGGGAATTGTCTCTAATGAGTTGCGATTGCCGGTGGATAAACAGGTTCTGCTTCACCTATGGTCCACAGATGTGATTCACTCCTTCTGGGTGCCGGAATTTCGGGTTAAGCAGGATGCGCTGCCCGACGGCGGCGAGTTGACTCGTGATTTACGGATCACCCCAAACCGAATAGGTGAATATAAAGTGCGCTGCGCCGAATTGTGTGGTCTGAAACATTCTTTTATGGAGTCGCCGGTTATTGTTATGGCTCAGGCAGATTTTGACGCCTGGGTCGCTGAGCAGACTGGCGAGTCGGCGGATCCGGTGGAGCGGGGACAGAAATGGTACACCACCTACGGGTGCAATGCCTGCCACTCGCTGGATGGCACGCCAGGTGTAGGACCCTCATGGAAGGGAATCTATGGTGAACAGGTGAAATTCACGGATGGGACTTCTAGCGTTGTGGATGATAACTATCTGTATGAGTCGATTCGCAACCCGGCGCTTAAGATCGTGCAGGGCTACCAAAACCTGATGCCAGCCAATGTGGCAGTAGACTTAACCGACGATAAGATCAACGACATTATCCGTTTTATCGAGAGTCTGAAGTAGGGATTGGGTAGCAGGAGAGCATAAATGACCGAAACAACACATGACACAATTAAAACCCCCGGGGTTTTCTCAATCAGCTTTGTTCGGGGCACCCTGTTTATGATACCTGCCTTGTTAATCGGCATGGGAATCGTGAGTGGTGTGCGTTTGCTGATGGGTTTGCCCGCCTGGAACCCCAACGCAGCCTGGACTTTGGGAGCGTTGTTTGGCACGATTGCCTTTATGTATGGGGCGGGCACGTTGAACGACTGGTTGAAGCTGGCAAACGGGGAAGACATTCCTGAACATCCCCAAGCCGCCAGGTACAAAGGAATTGCCCGGTACTTCAGTATCTCTTTCGATCACAAGGTTATCGGGGTCCAGTACGCCTTCACCTCGCTGGTGCTCTTTCTGATTGCCGGTTTGTTTGCTCTGATTTTCCGCACCGAGTTGGCTTTTCCTGGACTCCAATTTCTAAAGGAAAACGCCACGATTGTCGGGATGAACGGGCTTAATTTTTATAACACAATCATGAGCCTCCACGGAATCGTGATGATTGGGGCGACCCTGCTGGGGGTTGGAGCGATGTCCAACTACCTGGTGCCATTGATGATTGGCGCAAACGACATGGCGTTTCCTCGCCTTAACGCATTTGCGTTCTGGTTGAACGTGCCTGCAGCCATCTGGTTGGTGAGCACCCTGTTTTTGGGCGGATTCGACACCGGTTGGACCGGCTATCCGCCCCTGAGCCAGTTAGCCCCGCTGGGGATGCAACTTTTCTTCCTGGGCGTTTATTTCATCGGTCTTTCCTCAATCCTCGGGTCATTGAATATCATCGTGACCATTGTCAAGCTGCGCGCCTCCGGGATGAACTACTTCCGGATGCCGATTTTTGTTTGGACGGCATTTGCCACGGCGATCATCGGTGTATCCGCCACCCAGTTGATTGGTCTTGCCTTTCAGTTGGTCATGTTTGAGCGTCTGTTTGGGATGGGGTTCTTCACCCCATCCGAGGGGGGTAACCCCATCTTGTTCCAGCACCTGTTTTGGTTTTATTCACACCCGGCAGTCTATGTATTCATCCTGACCGGTCTGGGCGTGATCAGCGAGCTGCTGCCAGTCTTCTCGCGTAAACCTTTGTTTGGATACAGATGGGTGGCGTTGTCTTCATTTGCCATTGCCATCGTGGGTTTCCTGGTTTGGGCGCATCACATGTTCACCTCCGGGATGGAAGCATACCTGCGAGTGCCGTTCATGTACAGCACCTTGTTGGTCGCGGTGCCAACCGGGGTAAAGTTCTTTAGTTGGGTGGCGACCATTTGGGAAGGTAAATTGAGCTTTGAAACCCCAATGCTCTTCGTCCTTGGCGCAATCTCAATCTTCCTTCTGGGTGGTTTGAGCGGTCCGCCAAACGGGGTTGTCTCGACCGACCTGCATGTTCAAGATACCTACTGGATTGTTGGACACTTCCATGCCACCTTATTTGGAGGTTTTGTCTTCCCGTTTTTTGCAGCCATTTACTATTGGTTCCCGAAATTTACAGGACGAATGTACAATGAGCGGCTTGGGAAGATGCATTTCTATCTCATGCTGCCAGCGTTCTATTTGCAAAGCCTGGGGCAGATGCAGGTTGGGCTGCTTGGGATGCGAAGGAGGATTGCAGATTACGATCCAGCCCTGGGGATTGACACGACCCAACTGCTCATCACGATTGCGGGTTATCTGATTGGCATCTCGGTATTGATTGCCCTCTACAACTTTGTCCTCAGCGCACGAAGAGGCGAGGTAGCGGTTGCCAATCCGTGGCGATCTCGCTCTCCCGAATGGCAAATTGCCTCGCCTGCCCCGGAGCATAATTACGATGAGCCATTTGAAGTGGTCGGTGAGCCCTACGATTATGGTCTGGAAGGTTCGGTGTACATCAATATGCACCCGGGTCGCCCTGCACCCGGGGTTGCGCCTCTCTCAGCAGAGCCGGCTGCAGCGGATTAATCTGCTTCTGCTAAAAGATAGTCAAATCACATCTGATTGGACCGGGAGAAAATTCCCGGCAACCAGTATCATTCAGGAGAAATCTGATGGAAACAACCGTGGATGAAAAAATGGATACCAGGAAAAAGGAAGCCTACCGCAAAGGTCTGGCGGTGATGATCCTGCTCTTATTCCTCACCGCCGGAGAATATTGGGTTGGTTCGATTGCTTACTCCTGGTGGACGATCATTTTTGGAATTGCTTTGCTCAAAGCTTTCTTTGTGGTGCGCGATTATATGCATGTCGGTCGCTTGTTTGCGGCTGAGGATGAGGCGGAATTATGACAACCCAGACAACCTCCCTGGCAGATTACCGGCGTAAGGCTTCTATAAACCGTTTTGGTTTGTGGTTATTCATCATCTCTGATTTTCTGGTTTTCGCCGGCTTATTGGTAGCTCGCTTCTACCTGATGGGCGCTCAGACGAGACCAGAAGTGAATCAATTGGTTGGTCTGGCTGTGACCATCATTCTGCTAATCAGTAGCTTCTTTATGAATCGGGCTGAGGTCGCGGCGACGTATAACGATCGCAAGGCATTCTTGAACAACACGCTGATCACCATCATTCTGGGCGTAATCTTCTTGATTGGCGTTGTCGGCGTGGAGTGGCAGATTGCTCCCTTCAAGGCAAGCGATGGCGTGGCAGGTTCTTTGTTTTATACGATGACCGGCTTCCATGCCTTCCATGTCCTGACCGGGGTGATATTTCTTATCATTCTACATCGCAACGGGCGCAAGGGTTTATACACCGCTGGAAGACATTTTCCTGTGGAAGCAGGGGCGGTTTATTGGCACTTTGTGGATGTGGTCTGGATCTTGTTCTACCCGGCGCTCTATCTCATCGGCGAGGCAGTGTTGTAACCGTAACTGTTGTGGAAGCCGGTTTAGTCAGAGATGGATGGCTGTTGGGAGGGGACCGGCTTAACCGGAAAGTGGTGAAGGGATTGAGGGCTAAGTATCTGGATTTTGGGGTGGGGGTTCTCCTGGGCATCAGTGTCATCCTCGCACCCTCGCGGATTTTACCAAGGTCCTATACCTATCGGGGATCATTAATTGATCCGCCCATCCAGGCGGTGGATTTTGAATTGACCGATCAATCAGGACAACCCTATCGGCTGAGCGATCAGAGAGGGAAAATTGTCCTGGTCTTTTTCGGTTATACCCATTGCCCGGATGTATGTCCGCTGACCCTGAGCGAGTTCAAGCAGGTCAAGGCTAATCTGGGTGAGCAGGCTTCAGGGGTTCAATTTGTGTTCATCACCGTTGATCCTGAGCGAGACACGGCAGAGGTCCTGCGAGAATATCTGTCTAATTTTGACTCGGATTTCATCGGTTTGACCGCTGACCGGGCAACGTTGGATGGCGTCTGGAAGGCATACGGCGTGTATCAGGCAAAGCAAGAGGTGGGTAGCGCAGCGGGTTACCAGCTGGATCACACCGCTCGAACGTATCTGATTGATCAGCAAGGCAACTTACGCCTGACTTATCCTTTTGAGATGGGTAAAGAGGACATTCTGGCAGATGTGCGCTATCTGTTGAAAAGTGGGCAGTCGAAATGAAAAGCATAAGCGCGGAGCATCGCCAATACCTGATCCGCCTGGCGGTTATCTTGGTAGTTTCTTTGATCGCAATGGTGATTGTGATAGAGGGGGCTTATTACATCCAGCGGGAAGACACGGATAGGGCTCCGAAGACCATCCAGATTATCGTGCCGCCAGGGACCGCTCAAAAGATTGCAGACGGCGCTGTAGTTGATTTACTCCCTGAAAATTCGGTTTTCGTAATTGGTGATGTTCTCGAAGTGGTCAACCAGGACAGCGTAGACCACCAACTGGGACCTATCTGGGTTCCAGCAGGGAGCGTCGGGCGGGTTGTTCTGGAGGAGGCAAATAAATTCTCATATTCCTGCTCGTTTGCCCCCAGCCGATATCTGGGTTTAGAGGTCAAGAAACCCACTACTCTGAAGACCCGCCTGACCGGTTTGTTTATTTCCGTCCCTACCACCGCTGCCTTCTTGTTTATCTATAGCCTGGCGGTCTTTCCGGTCAAACCAAAAGCCAGCGGTAAGGTGGAGGCGCGAAATGATGGGTAAAAAAACTCCAGGCATCATCCCAGGCGAAAGCATAGTCAAGGGCAAATCGCCTGCGCCGGTTCAACCCGCCGCAGTTTCGGTCAATCAGGCGATATCAACAACCACAAAACGCCAGCCCCCGATTGTCTTGCGCATGTTCAGCAAGCGTTGGTTGCCGACGACCATCCTGGTGATCCTTGGGGTGGCTTTAAACATTCGCCTGGGAATCTGGCAGCTCGATCGCTTAGAGCAACGGCGAGCCTTCAATGCACGGGTTTTGGCGCAGATTAATCAGCCGCTCCTGGTGTTGCAGGGTGATGCCTTGACCCTGGATCTGGCAAATATGGAATACCGTCAGGAGGAGGTGACCAGCGAGTATGATTTGAGCCATGAAGTGGCTTTGCGCAATCAGGCATGGGGCAATCGCCTTGGGGTTCACCTGCTCACACCGTTGCGCATTGCAGGCAGCGACCGGGCGGTGATTGTGGATCGAGGCTGGGTACCCCTTGAGGGGTCGGATTATCAAAGCTGGGCTGAATACCCTGAACCAGGAGAAGTCACGGTGCGAGGCGTGATACGCGCTTCCCAGAGCAAGCCGGATTATGGCAAACGGAGCGACCCCGTTCCTGCCCCTGGCGAGCCTCCTCTAAAGACCTGGTATTTTGCCAACATTGAGGGGATTTCAAACCAGGTGCCTTACTCGCTTCTGCCCATCTACGTGCAAGAGGCGCCGGATCCTGCCAGGAACGACTTGCCGTACCGAACTCAGCCAGACCTGGACTTAAGCGAAGGTCCGCACCAAAGTTATGCAATTCAATGGTTCACTTTTGCCGCGATTCTTGGCGCAGGTTACCCATTCTTCATCCGCCGTCAGGAACAAAAATCGCATACCAAAACTGTTCACGCATGAGCGTGTGATACAATGCAGAAAAACAT
>JBBIPD010000079.1:2779-10674 GCA_037443025.1 Chloroflexota bacterium | reverse complement strand
ATATGGCTTCTGCCTCCAGCCAGCGGAGGTCTCATAATTATGTTATGAGTAGCGTCCTTTGCGACGAAGCAGCCCCTGCATCATTTTGTATAAGCCCTGAAAAGACCTCATCATTTTGTTCTCGCCGGACCTGAGAAGCAGTCGCTACAAGCCAATAATCACTGACCCGTGCCCTCGAAATACTCCCTGGTGCGCTGGATAGCGGATAACGCCGCCTCTGCCACAGACACCCTGCCGTAGAACGCCTGCTCGATGTCCTCGCTGGCGGTATCTTCGATTGCCGCCCAATTTGCCATCACCGGCACCGCGCGCACCATGTCAATCGTATCCAGGAACACCCGGCTGCGGGCTGGCGCCAGGGATGGCTCCAGGAAGGCTGCCGATTCGGCGACAGCGCGCAGCGAAGGCACGGTGCGCCCGGTGCGGGCAATCAACTCCTGACCGGTTTTGGAATTGGCATACTCGATAAAACGCCAGGCTGCCTCCTTATCTTTGCTGCCGGCTGCCAGGCAGTAGCCGTCGCTGTGCAGAATGCCCGCCGCCTGAATCCCGCGCGGCAAGGGGGCGACATCCCAATTGAAATCCTTGATGGTTCGATAGGTGGGAACGCCGCGCCGGCTGTTGAAATACATCGCCAACGTCCCGTTCAGGAAGCGGCTCTCATTGCTCTCGGCGCTCTGCGCCAGAGCATCCGGCACGACGCCATGCACGGTTTGCAAGGCGACAAACCATTGCATCCCAGCCTGCGCCGCGGGGCTGTCCAACGCCAATCGGGTGGGGTTTTCAGGGTTGTCCACCAGTTCCCCGCCCGCCTGCCAGATGAAAGGCGCCAGCCGGTTCAGGGTCGGCTCGATGCCCGCGCCATATTGCTCCGGGCGACCATCGCCGTCCACATCCAGAGTCAGACGCTGGGCTGTCGTCAGGAAATCCGCCCAGGTCCAGTCGTCCGCCGGATAAGGCAATCCCGCCTTATCGAATAAATCCTGGTTGTAGTACACCACCAGGCTGGACATATTCTGGGGGATGCACCAGAGCTGTCCCTGGTAACGAAAGGCGCTCAACACCTGAGGGTAGAAATCCGCCTCCGCCAGGAGCTGACTCCGCGCCAGGAATTCCTCCACGGGCGTCAGCCCTCCCTGCCCGGCAAACGCGGCAAACCGGCGGTAGTTGAGGAGCATCACATCCGGCGGACTCCCCGCCGAAAAATCGGCTGCCAGTTTGCGGCGATATTCCGCATGGTCTGGCACATAACGCAGCTCCACCTGCACCTCGGATTGCGCCTGGTGAAACGCCTCCACCAGGCTTTCATACGCCGCCAGCTCCTCCGGTCCGCCAAAGACCATGAAAGAGACATATCGCTTGCCGGACGAGCCACAGGCTGTCAGAAGGATGGCAAGGGCAGCTATCAGGAGATACAGTTTGCGCATGGGAGATTTTTCCAATCCTTTCCTTGATAAGTCAGACTTCCCTTACAAGAACAATTCAATCAGTTTGAAATCCAGCCTGGGGCATTCCCCCGTTTATCCCCGGTCCAACAACTCAGACAGGGCGTTTTCGCTCAGAAAAAGCGGCTGCATCATCAGGAATACAAGCGCCATCGGCAGGGTAACCACCACCGCGCCCGCCATCAGCAACGACCAGTTGGTGGAGTCCAACTGTTTCAAGATTTGCAATCCAACCGGCAAAGTGTACGTGGAGGGCTTGAACAGGTACAGCACCGGGTTGGTGAAATCGTTCCAGAACAGGGCAAACGCCAGCACGCAGACCGCAGCAATGGTCGGACGCGCCAGGGGCATGGCAATCTTGCTCCAGGTGGTCCAGGCATTGGCGCCTTCCACCCGGGCGGCTTCGTAATACTCCGCCGGGTTGCGTTGAAAAGTCCAGTAGAAAAGCAGCACCAGCAGCGGGCTTCCGGCGGCAAAAGCGGGCAGTATCAACGACCAGAGCGAGGTCAGCAGACCCAGCCAGCGCAGCAACTGATAACGAAACAGCCATACCGCCGGCGAAGGCACCATCATCAAAGCAATGGCGATAACCAGCATTCGCCTGCGCCACGCCCCGCGCAGTTGGGAGATGCTAAAACCGGCTAACGAGGCGGTCAGCAGGGTCAGTGGGACCGCCGCCAGGACCACCAGGGCGGAATTCAGGGCGTAACGCCCCATTGGCGCCTGGCGAAATACCTCGATGTAGTTCTCCCAACGCGGCTCCAACGGCAGCCATTCGATTGTCTTCGGCGGGGGCAACCCCACCGGTCGCAGCGAAGCAACGATCATCCACCAGAGCGGCAGGATGAACGCCAGGTCCACCAGCAGGACGATGACAAACCGCAATGCCTTACCTGCTCTAGGCGACATGCCCTTCTCCAACCGGACCAATCAGGTTGACAATCCCCGCCACCAACACGCCGGTGACGATGTACGAAACCACCAGCAGCGCCGCCGCCAGCCCGAAATCGAAGAAATCGAACGCCAGCTCGTACAGCAGCAGGGGGATGTAGGTGGTGGCGTAATAGGGTCCCCCATAGGTGATGACGAAAGAGGGGGTGAAGGTATTTTGCAGGCTCACCACCAGGTCGCGCAGGGTCAGCAGCAGCATCCAGGGCAAGAGCAGGGGCAGGGTGATGGCGCTAAAGGTCCTCAACGGGCTGGCGCCGTCCACCCGTGCCGCCTCGTAATACACTTTGGGAATCGTGCGCAACCCCACCAGCAGCACCACCATCCCCTCCCCGATGGTGAACAACGCCATCAGTACAAAAGCCATCTGGGTCGGCAGCGGCTCCACCAGCCAGGGGATTCGCGGCAGCCCCAGCCAACCCAACGCCACATTGAGCGGACCGAAAAGCGGGTTGAGTATCCACAACCAGAGCAGGGCGTATGCGCCTTCGGGGATGATGGTCAATAAGTAGACGACAGCGCGAGACCCGGCAAAAAACCGCCCCCTGAGCTGTAACAAAAGCGCCATGCCCAACGCGCCCACCAGGCGCAACGGCGTCGCCAGGAACAGGAACAGCAACGAACTGCGCAGCGATAGCCGCGCTAACGGCGAGTCGAGCAGGCGGCGGAAGTTTTCCAACCCGACCCAGCGCGGCGGTTCGATGGTGTTGTATTGGGTGAAGGCAATGCCCAGCGTAACCAAAGCGGGCAACGCCACCAAAAACAGCGACCCCAACAAGAAGGGCAGGATAAACAGCCGCACCTGACCATCATAGGACTTAAGCAGCCAGCGCAGATTGCGTCGCCCGGCAAGCGGCTTTTTTGAAGAGGTCATCTCTATGGCAGCCACCATCTACCCACGATGCGCAATCTCGTCAACCGCCTTCAACCCAGGGCTGAGGTCCGGTACACCTCATCCCAAGCCGGATAGACTCGCTGCCAGTCGTATTGCTCCTCCACCCAGCGCCGCCCGTTCTCTCGCAGGCGTTGATTAAGCTCGCCATCTTGCAACACTCGCGCCAAAGCCTGTGCAAACGCCTCGGCGTCATCGGCAATCAGGATGTTTTCCCCCTCCCGATAGCGAATGCCCTCCGCCCCAATCCGGGTCGAGACGATAGGCAGCCCCCAACGCCAGGCGTCCACGATCTTCACCCGCATGCCTCCTGCGGCAAAAAGGGGGACGATGAACGCCCCTGCCCGCTCCAGGTAGGGGCGTGGGTCTGGCACGTAACCGGTCACCTCCACCCCAGCCTCCCGGCTCGCCAGGAGGCGGATTGAATCCGGCGGGTTCTTCCCCACCACGCTCAGAGTTGCACCGGGCAGCTTCTCCCGTAAGCGCGGCAGCACCTCCCGCATGAACCACAACACGCCTTCCACGTTGGGCAGCCAGAACATCGTCCCCAGGTGGAGCACCTCTTGCGACCCTTGCGCTGGCGGCACCGGCTGCACCTCCTGCGTGTCCACGCAGATGGGGATGGTGGAAAATTGCGTCCGCCTCGATCCCCCTGGGAGGGGTTGTTCGCTCTGCCCTGACCCTTGCCTGACCTCGTTCACCATCTCCTCCAAAATCAGACGGTCTTCGTCGGTGACGGTGAGCACGTGGTCAAAGCTGGCGCAAGCCTGCGCCTCGTACCGTCTTAAGGCGCGCCATTCCCGCTCCAGGAGCAAGCGGGTAAGGGGATTGCCCGAACCCTGCGCCAGGCGTTGAAATATCTGGAAGCAGGCGTTGTGCTCATCTAATATCAGTCGCGGTCGGCGGATTTTGCCCTCAGCCGCCAATCGCTCCGCCAGCAAGGCATATTGCGCCATCCAGAGCTGATCGGCGTGCACCAGGTCATACCCGCCCAGCAGCTCATCCTCCACCCGCATCGCCATCTCCGCCGCCGTATCGCGTTGGATGATGAACGAGCCGCCCCTCAGCCAGCTCCCCACCAGCGCCATTCCATCTCGCAATTTACTGCGTTTCATCGGCGCGGTATAGACGTTTTTACACAGGCTCTTCAAATGCTCGATTGCCTCGGGCTTGTCGTCCTCCCGCGCAAACGCCGCCAGCGTCACAGAATGCCGCTCTGCCAGGTAACGTAGGGTGTAATACTGACGCACTTTCGGACCGGCGTCGGGGGGATATGGCACCAGTTGGGAGAGGAACAGGACGCGCAAGTCAATCGCTCTCCGCCTCGCTCAGGCGAGCGCGCTCGTAGTCAATCACCCGCTTCAGGGTATCCTCCAAAGAATATCGGGGTTGATAACCGATGAGCCGGTGAATTTTTTCGATGGACGGCACCCGGCGTCGCATGTCTTCGAACCCCGGGGCGTATGCCTCGTCGTATGGCACCAGCTCGATTCGGGACTGGCTTCCGCTCAACTCAATCACTTTCTGCGCCAGTTCGTAAATCGTAATCTCCCGCGTGGAGCCGATGTTGAACACCTCTCCCACCGCCTGCGGATGTTCGGCAAGTCTGACAATCGCCTCCACCACATCCTGCACATCGGCGAAGCAGCGCGATTGCTTTCCGTCTCCATAGACCTGTATGGGTTCATTGCGCAACGCCCGGCGCACGAATCGCGGCACCACCATCCCATAGCGCCCGGTCTGTCGCGGTCCGACGGTGTTGAACAGGCGCATAATCACAACCGGCAAACCAAACTGGCGCCCGTACGCCAGCCCCAGGAACTCGTCCACCGCCTTGGAGGCGGCGTACGCCCAGCGGCTATGGGTGGTGGAGCCCATCAGCCGGTCGTCCTCCTCGCTGAAGGGGACTTTGACGCCTTTGCCGTACACCTCCGAGGTGGAGGCGATGAGCACCTTACAGCCATAGCGATTGGCTGTCGCCAGCACCGCCTCGGTGCCCATGATATTGGTCAGGATGGTGTGCACCGGGTCTTCCACAATCAACTTGACCCCCACCGCCGCCGCCAGGTGAATCACAATATCCGCCTCGCTGGTCAGCCGATCCAACACCTGGGCGTTGTTGATCGTCTCCCGCACGAATTGGAAACTGGGCAATGGTCGCAGGTGTTGGATGTTCTCCAACCGTCCGGTAGAGAGGTCGTCAATCGCCACCACCCGGTAGCCCTGATGCACCATCGCCTCGCATAAATGCGAGCCAATAAACCCCGCCCCGCCCGTCACCAGAATGTTTGCTTTCAATTATTCTCCTTAATCAATGGAAAGGTGTTCACTCAACGACGTTCTCGATAAAGATTCTGATCTATTACCAGCCGCATTGCAGCCAGATCCATCTCTCCATCGAGAAACGCATCAAGTCGTTCCAGAGTTTCCAAAGGTGAGACCAATGTTTGATTATAGCTGACATAGAGTGTTTCGATGTTCTTCTGTTGCTCCAGCCAATTTTCCACTTTAACCAGATGTTTCTTAAATAACGCCGCCATCTGCTCGTCGCCTGGACTGCTATCGGTCTTTCCTTCACGCTCCAACATTCGGCGTTGCGATGCCAAAATCTCCCCCATATCGCGCTGCATAAAGATCACCTTATAGCGATACTCTACAGGTAAATACTCCAAAAGATAGGAGATGATTTTTACCGCTTTTCCCTGGGCTTCGGTCACCCAGGCGACATCGCCTTTATCTAATTGTTTGACCCGTTCGAATTCATAATAACCTTTAGGGTTGCTTTCATCTGCCGCTCGTAAATTATCGGTGAGGATGTCAATCCCACCTGCTTGCAGCATTTTCATCATCATTGAAGTGCCAGAACGTGGTAGTCCGGATACCACGATGATGTAATTTCTTTTTATGCCAGAATTTTTCATTGATACCATGTCATTTATTGTCCTTGATAATGGTCTATTTTACCAGAGCCCCTTCAAGGGGAGAGGTGTTGCTTTGCCTGCTCGATCCAGTACTCTGCATCCTCCGCCATGGGGTCTATCAGCAGCGCCGCCTGCCAGGCGTCTATCGCCCGCGGATAATCCTCCTCCAACCAATAACGATACCACGCCTGGAACCACACCCGCCCCTCCGCCTGAGAGATGCCTTCTATATACGCCACCGCATTCTGCGGCGAACCGTTCGCCAGCCAGGCGTCGGAGAGCAACATGCGCGTCGCTTCATCGCGATAGCCCGACCCCCAGGCTTTTTCCATCGCCTCTAATGCCTGCGGATACTCGCCCCGGCTCAGTTCGATTTGCGCCAGACGCGTCAAAGCCGTCCGGTTGTCAGCCTGATATTCCAACGCCCTCTCGAAACTCCGGATGGCAGGTGTGTCGTCTGCCTCGCGCCGCACCTCATCCAGGCTTGGGTTGTCGAAGAGATCGGGGTTGTACAATGTCATCTCCACCCGAGTCTGGAACAGCGCGCCAAGATTTGCATACCCTATGGCGAGCAGGGGTCGGTAAAAAATCAACCCCAAACCAACAACCGCCACCCCACCCACGGATGCCACCCTGCGCCAGAAGGCGCTTCCGGCGGAAGATACCCGCTCGCCTTGCCTCGGAGCAAGCTGCGCCGCAAACGCCGCAGCCAACCCCACCAGGGGCATGGTCGGTTTAAGATAGAAGACCACATCCAGCAACCCATGCACCCCCATCGCGGTCAACGCAAACACCCCCGCCCAGCCCAGAGCGCGGCGGAACAATCCGAGGTCGCCTGCATCAGCGGTTGGCGCAGACAGGGCGCGCCACGCCCATCCGAGAACCACCCCCATCCCCCACACCATTGCCGCCACCCCCAGCACGCCCTGCTCGAACCATGTCTCCAGGAAAATATTGTGCATGTGTTCATGGAAAGGGACATGAATCAGCAGGCTGTAAATCGAAAAAACCAGCGGAAACGTACTTAAACCCGCCCCGGTGAAGAGATAATCCTGAATTAAGGTAACTCCCTGGCGCCAAATCTGCATTCGGCTTTGCAAACTGCCGGTGGGATCTGGCACCGAGCCGACCAATCGCTCCAGGTTCCCGCTAACCAGCAAACCGGCAATGACGGCGGTGAAAATCACCCCCCCCCCCCCCCCGACACCCGCCCTGCCCGGCATGGACGGCGCAAGGCGCGCCTGCAGCCATGCCAGCAGCGCCAGGGCGGTCGCGGCAGCCAGCCCCAACATCGCCCCCCGACTGCTGGTTAAGAGCAAACCCGCCAACGCCAGCAGGGTCAAAAATCCCGCCGCATACGCCTGGAATCGCTTCCCTTCACGCCAGGCGAGATAGACCAGCGCCGCGCCAACCGGAGCCGCCATTGCCAGCGCGCCGCCTGTGACGTTACCCGATATAGTAAATTGGGGGATAAACGCAAAAGCCGAACGAATCGCCCCTCCTGCCCGACTGATGAGCGCAAATTTGACCGATTGACCGGCGAAATCGTGGGTGAGCGTCCAAAAGAGCGCGCCGAAAGCGGCGCCCACCAGGGTTATCCAGGCAGCTATACGAACTTCCCTATCCCCCGCCCCAGCCAACGCCGAAAACAGGGCAAACCCCGCCAGGATGCGGCTCACCTGCAGCGCC
>JBBIPD010000079.1:0-2766 GCA_037443025.1 Chloroflexota bacterium | reverse complement strand
AAGGAATATCCCGCTGCCAGCGCCGCCCCGGCGACGAACAACAGCCAGGGCGCTTCCAACCCCGTCGCCGGAATCAACCGACCCGTGCGGCGTATGTTCAGCCAGGCGGCAGCGATGGTCGCCGCCGACAACCCGCCAATCACCCAGAGTTGTCCCGGCTGCGCCAGAACCACCAACGCCAATCCCCCTGCCAATAAACCCCATCCCAGCCAACCCTGCCAATTTTTGCTCAAGCCAATTTCCCCACCCTCATTAAAACAGTCAACCGCGAAGCTTATGAACGGAACGCATGATTCATGCGAATCAGTCTACTCTTCGCGGCTGACTTATCCTGCCAACTTCACACCCCGCGGATATTTTCGTCCGTCTCTAACCCCTCAGCCAGCCCAGGGTCTGCAAACCGATATCCAGGGCGCTCTTGAACCCTGCCCAGGTGTTCATCCCTTTGATAAAGGTCAATATCGGTCCTGGGCGGAACGCCCACTCCCGAAATGCTCGCTTCTGCCAGTAGAGCAAATCCTCCGCCTTCAAATCCGGGTAGTCCAGCACGGTCGCCTGGTCCATATCCACCTCTTCCCAGTTGACCCCCTTGCGGAACCAACCGTTCTCCACCACTTCGAAGAAGAACGGCGTCCCCGGGTAAGGCGCGGCGACGTGAAACAGGGCGATATCCAGCGGCAGCTTCTTGGAGAACTCGATGGTCTCACGGATGGTCTCCACCGTCTCGCCGGGCAAACCGATGATGAAGTAGCCCCAGTTTTTTATCCCCGCTTTATGCGCCCATCGCAGGGCGTTGTACGCTTGCTCCATGCGGTAACCCTTATGCGCCTTCTTCAAAATCATCTCGTTCCCGCTTTCGATGCCCCATGAGATGAGATTGCACCCCGCCTTGCCCATCAGTGTCAGCATCTCCTCATCCACGTAGTCCACCCGGCTGTTGCAGGTCCAGGTGATTTTCGGTCCCTTCTCAATCAACAGGCGGCACAGCTCCACCACCTGCTCCCGATTGACCGTGAACAGGTCGGCGTACATGTGGATGTGATGCACACCCAGGTCGTAGAGCTGCTGAATCTCCTCATGCAGCTTCTGCGGCGAACGCAGGCGCACCGAATACTGGTAGCTGACGTGCTTGATGCAATACTTGCACCCCGCCGGGCAGCCGCGGCTGGTGACGATGAAGGTGTAGGGTCCTTTGATCATCGGCATGCGGTACTTATCCAGGGGAAGCATTCGGTGCAGCGGGATGGGCAAATCGTCCAGGCTGCGGAAGAAGGGGCGGTCCCAATTCAGGGTAATCTCACCCTGCCGCCGCCAGCCGAGACCCTTGATGGAAGCGAGCTGGGCGTCGCTGGGGCGGGGCGTCTCCGGAGCCTGGGTGGGCAGCATGGGCAACGCCAGCATCTCTCGGCTCCCGTTGCCGTTGTCCCCGGCGCCTTTTTCCGCGGGGAAGGTCCAGGCGGGTTTCCAGGTTGGGTCGGATTCGCTCCACATCTTCCACGTAATCGCATGACCCTGGGCGGGTTGTTTGCTCTCAGGGTCAATCAGACGCCCCTCCTCGGTCACCATCCAGCGCCCCTGCGAGACCTCGCAGGTGTCAATCAGCTCGCGCAGAGTCATCTCCGGCTCGCCGCGCAGCACGTAATCCAGGGCGGGGAAGGCGTGCAGCGTCTCCCGCGCCATCGGCGTGACGTGCGTGCCGAACGCCATGGTCACCGCCTCCAGGCTCTTCGCCAGGAACACCCCGTACATATCGTTGGTCAGGGTGGGCGCGGTCACCTGGGTCAGGTAATAGCGCGGGCGGCGGTCGCGCAGTAACTCCTCGAACTCCTTCCAGCCCATGCGCAGGGCGATGGCGTCCACAATCTCCACCGAGTAATCCGGGGCGAGCAATGCCGCCATCTGCGCCAGGCTCACCTGAGGCCAAATCATGTTCTCCCGGCTGCGCCGACCCACCCGATGCTGGGTGCGAATCCAGATACCCCCGTCCGGCGAGGGCGGGTTCACCAGTAAAACGTCCACCTTGCTCTCATGCCGCCGCGCCACCGCGTTCTGGCGCACGATGGCGTCCGCATCCGGGAAACGCGGCTCAGGCAGCTTGGGGATGCGCCGCGTGCCTAAATTCTCACGATACTCTACCGTCATTGAAATGCCTCCTTGCAGCTCTCTGCGAGCCGTTTTGTCTGTCCCACTATTGGCAAACCGCTCCAGGGGTTTGCTCACAAAATTTTACCATATATTATCAGAATAATCAGAAATATGTCTGAAAAAGGTCTAACTCTGTGCATTAGCGGCAGGATGGACGAGCCAGACACCAACGCAAACCAGAACGATTGCCAATAAGCCACTCCGTACCCTCAGGGCTATGCCCTATCCGCTGCAAACGGTGTTAGCCGCCTTTCCATTTTTCTAAGAGCCAATCTGATAAATTCTGCTTAATGCGATTCAATCGTTCGCTTGAAATTTCGCCAATTGCGCCAGGTAGAATTTCACCCGACACCACCGCTAAACGCCCGACTCGAATTACACTTGTGACCTTAAAAATAAACAACCTGCCCCGCTTTTTTCACGTAAAACTCACCCGAATATCTGAAATACTATATAAAGCTGGTTCATCCGCTAAAATACCACGATTTGAATTTATTTTACACCAACAGCGGGTAGATTTTGCCCTCCGCTTTCAGCCCTCCACCGGACAGGTTCTAGATAAAATACACCTCTTTCCCCTCCAGCGACTGGCTCCCGTCAATCTCCCGAATCACCTTCGCC
>JBBIPD010000078.1:0-10700 GCA_037443025.1 Chloroflexota bacterium | reverse complement strand
CAAAAGTCGCTTTGCCCTCCAGAGTTGGGTCGAGCAGGTATGCACCTGCGGGGGAATCAATCCAACCGCCGCCGGTGACAAAACCGCCGTTCGGGTCATAAACAACCACAAATTCAAAAGTAGTAGTGTCCGAGTTGCCGAAATCATCCGAAACGGTTACCTGGATAGCATAAAGACCGGGGGTGGTATAGACATGAATTATCCATTTTTCGAAATCCAACCGACTGGTATAATCACTTTATCTCACAGACCTTTTTATTCAGGAATAAAAGCCATGCCTACACGCAGAATGAAAATCGCAAATTTGGATGAGGATGGAATCAAACGCATCCAACAGATGGAGGAATCGTTGGGGACTTTGATCCTGGCGTTGGAACCACATTATCCCCTGGCTGAGCTGACCGATGACCAGATTAAAAAGCTCCAGGAACTGGAGAAAGAACTTGGCGTCGTGTTGTTGGCGTATAAGTCTGAGGAATAAACGGTTCTGACAAATTAAAGAACAATTGAATCGTCAATCTGTCATCTGAATCACCACCCCTGGGACGGCGATGCAATCCAAAAAAAGCTCAGCTCCGAAAAATATCCACGTGCCTGTATCCGGCAATGAATTACTGGAAAAGGCATTGGAGATTATCAACGAGAATAACGAAATCAAAACATTGTGGAAGATTATCAATATCAACGCCATTGACCGTCTCGGCATGAGCGACCATGGACCGGTTCATGTTCAGATTGTGGCGAATATCGCCCTGCGCCTCATCCGTATTCTCACAAAAAACAAAGTCGAGATGTCCATTACGACCTATTATGGTCTTCAGGATAAATACGCCGAACTGGTTGTGTTACTTGCCAGCCTTTTCCATGATTTGGGTATGTCCATCAGTCGCGAGGGACACGAAGAATTCAGCCTGTTCCTGGCGAACGATATTCTGCATCGCATTCTCGATTTTCTGCCCGTGGAGGAGCGGACAATCGTCACTTCAGAGGTGCTGCATGCCATCATCGCCCACCGCAGCGGTGGAAAGCCCTATACTATAGAAGCCGGGATTGTGCGGGTGGCAGACGCGCTGGATATGAGTGAAGGCAGGTCGAGGATACCTTACCAGACAGGCAATGTGGATATTTACTCAGTCTCTGCGGCGGCGATAGATCGGATTGAAATCAGCGAAGGCGATGAGAAACCTATCCAGATTAACATCCTGATGAACAACTCGGCTGGGTTGTTTCAGGTGGACGAGCTCCTGAAAAGGAAATTGATGGGGTCGGGGATAGAAAGATATGTCAAGGTGCGCGCCTTGATTGAGCGTCGCCGAGAGAAAAAGCTGATAAAAGAGTTCGAAATCACATAACCGGTAAAAATAAACGTTCACAGAAGATCATCCCACCACGGACCGTAAACACGAAACAAAGCCATATGATCCGCACAACAGAATATGGACCTGTAACCCGCTACGACCTGGCAAAAAATATGCCCACTGGATGGCGCTATTGGACAACAGCTTACCAGGTCGGTTCCCTGCTGATTGACAGCGGCTGCGCCCATTGCGCCGATGAACTGGTGCAGGTTTTATCCGCCAGGCAGGGTTTGACCCATATCGTAAACACCCATACCCATGAGGACCACATTGGGGCAAACGGTAGACTGCAAAAGCTGTATCACCTGACAATAATGGCGCACCCCCTTGCGCTTCCCGTCTTACAAGACCCACGCGGTCAGCAACCATTGAAGCCCTATCGGCGCATATTTTGGGGGATGCCCGAACCTTCGCGGGGCGTACCCCTGGAAAATCAGGCAATGATTACATGCGAAGGTCACACCTACCAGGTGATCTACACCCCCGGACACAGTCCAGATCACATCTGCCTCTACGAACCCGATGAAGGTTGGCTTTTCAGCGGGGATTTATTCGTTGGAGGCAAAGAACGCGCTCTCAGAGAGGGTTATGATATCTGGGGAATTATCGACTCGTTGAAGAAGATATCCCGGTTAAAAATAAATTGGCTTTTTCCAGGCAGCGCACGCGCCCGCAAAAACCCGGAAGCTGAAATCCACGCCAAGATTGATTACCTGCAGAGATTGGCTGAAAGGATAGTCCAAAGCGCCAGGGATGGGTTGAGCGAGGCGCGCATTGCCCGCAAGATTCTTGGACCGCCCATGCGGGTTGAATTAATTACCCTGGGTCACTTCTCCCGCCGTCACCTGGTCCGCTCATGTCTGGGCAAATACCGGATTCAACAATTCAAAGATACTTAAGATTCATGCTAATAAAAAGGCTGATCAGATATCTGACCAGCCTGATGATTTGATCAATCTAGCTTACGAACGATGCTGGAGAAGCAAACGCTCGATGGTATTGATGCCATCCTCGAATGAGTTGCCGAGATAAATGCCGGGTACTCTCAAACGCCACTCGGGTTGATGGATGAAAACTCGCCCGCCATACCCAATCACCGGGTGGTTCGTCTCCGCTGCTTTAGGGAGATACTGAGTCCACTCGCTGAGATTTGCGGCGGTCTTTTCGGTCATCGCCACCAGGACAACCAGGTTCGGCTGTATCTGCTCGACATACGCCGCCAGGTCGGGCAAAGGCAAAGCCTGTCCTAAGTATGAGATAGGCCAGCGTCGGCGGCGAAGCAAAGATCCCAACACCAGCAGACTCCCTTCATGCCACTCATCCGGAGCGCATGCCATCACTATTGGTTTGGTCGTCCTGGGCGGCGGTCCACTGATCATCCAGGAGAGCAGACGCTGACGCAGGAAATTGGTCGCCAGGTGTTCGGTAGCGACATTGATCTCACCTTGCTCCCAAAATGTTCCAATATCCGCAATGTTTGGGGAGATCACTTTTAAGATGGTCTCCTCAGGGGTGGACACCGCCAATGCCTCGCCGAGGATATCTTCTGCCTTATCCAGGTTACGGTCAATCAGCGCTTCGGTCAGGCGCTCACGGAATATTTCCATGTAATTGCGCCCCTCATCGTACCCCCCTTCTTTGCGGGGAGTGAATTTCTCTGTCACGATTGGCTGAGTTGGAAATACTTCATTTGCCGTCAACACCAGATGACCGGTGGCTTCCTGGTGACGCAGAGCATTAATAGATTGGGCGGTCTGCATCCCCTCGTCAATCCGCGCTTTTACCCAACGCAAGCGCAAGACATCTTTTTCTGAGTACAGTCGGTGTCCACCGGTTGTCCGTTCTGACTCAGGGAAAGAATAACGCCGCTCCCAGGCGCGCAGAGTCGCCATAGAAATTCCTGTCATCCGTGAAACGACACCAATATTGTATAAGGGTTCATCGCTAATCGTGTTTAACTCAGCCATAATCGCAATATATCCTCCAAAAATTGTATAATTATTGTGGAAATATAATACCCTATTATCGTCAAATTGTCAAGATTATCAGCATATTCTTATACACAACATTGACAATATATCCCAATCCCGATATAATACTTGCTGCAAATTCCATTTACCGCGAGTAGATTTTTAGGGCGATTACACAAGGAGTTGATGATGATCGTTATCACAGGTGCATCTGGTTATGTCGGCAGTCACATCGCGCGACGTTTGATAGAATCGGGCGAGCAGGTAAGAGCCTTTGTTCGCAACCTGAATTCCGCCAAAAAAGAAGGGCGTTTAGCCTCTCTGGGGGTTGAAATGCTGGAGGGTGATGTCACCCGCCCAGACACCCTCGATCCAATTTTGCAGGGGGCAACCGCCGTTATCCATACCGTCGCCATTGCCATCGAAAAAGGAGGCAGAAATTACGAGGCTATCAATTATCAAGGCACGGTTAATGTGATGGATGCGGCAAGAAAAGCTGGCGTACGCCACTTTATTAACATCTCCCAACTTGGGGCAAACTCGAAACTGCCCTATCGCTTTCTGGCGTCTAAGGGAAAAGCCCAAGAGTATGTCGCCCAATCCGGGTTGGACTGGACGGCGTTTCGCCCCTCGGTTATATGGGGACCAGAAGATGAATTCGCCAACACCTTCGCCAAACTGGTTCCGTTCAGTCCGATTATCTATCCCATCATTGGTGATGAAAACGCAAAATTTCAACCGGTTTGGGTGGAAGACGTAGCCACCGCCGTTGTTAAATCCCTGTGGGATAAAGAAACTTTTGGGAAAGAGTATGAACTTGGCGGACCTGAAATCCTGACCCTGGAAGAGATTGAACGACGTGCGCTCACGGCAATTGGGGCAAAACGGATCATGGTACGCTTTCCGATGCCCCTTTTGAGGATGATCGTCTCTCTTTTGGAATCGCTGCTTCCCAACCCCCCGGTGACGCGCAGTCTCCTGGAACTGCTTGCGGTAAAGAACGTCACAAGCGATAACGCTATCTACCGCTTTGTCGATTCCCCCAGACCGTTAAAGCCGGAATATATGGCTGAATATATGCGAAATTTCACCCCCAAAGCGACCATAGCCCAGTTCTTAGGTAGGTAAGAAGCCTTATGCAAACGACACCAAGCTCTCAATCGGGCTCTGGAGCAGAGCAAATTACTCTCGGCAGCACAGACATTAGAATTTCACCCATGGGAATAGGGGCGTGGTCATGGGGCGATCGATTTTATTGGAACTACGGTCGGGACTACAACCGCAGCGACATTCAGTCAGCCATTGAAACCAGTCTATCGGCAGGGATTAACTTCTTCGACACCGCTGAAAGCTACGGCGGGGGAGAATCTGAGCGGATTATCGGCGAATATCTTGTTGAAAAAAACCAGCCTGTTGTGATTGCGACCAAGTTCTTTCCATACCCCTGGCGAATCAGACAGGAATCGTTGATCAACGCCTTAAAAAAGAGCCTGGAGCGCTTGAAACTCGATGTCGTTGATCTCTACCAGGTTCACTGGCCATTCCCGCGGCGTTCCATCGAAACCTGGGCATCAGCGCTGGCAGACGCGGTTGAGATGAAACTAACCCGGGCAGTGGGGGTCTCAAACTACAATCTGAATCAACTGCGGCGGGCGCATGCGGTCCTTGCCAAGCGGAATGTCTTGCTGGCATCCAATCAGGTTGAATATCACCTGCTCAACCGAAAAATCGAGAAAAACGGCTTGCTCGACGCCTGCCGTGAGATGGGCATCAGCCTGATTGCGTACAGCCCGCTTGGACAGGGATTGCTCACCGGTAAATACACTCCCGATAACCCGCTGAAAGGCGTTCGCGGCAGGCGTTACAACAGCGCCTTTATTGCCAGAATTCAACCCTTGATTCGATTGATGACAGATATTGGGCGAGAACATGGCGGTAAAACCCCTGCCCAGGTAGCCCTGAATTGGCTCATTCAAAAGGGAGCCATCCCAATCCCTGGCGCAAAGAACAGTCGTCAGGCTGAAGAGAATGCCGGCGCCTTGGGCTGGGCGCTAAGCGATGAAGAAATCCTTCGCCTGGACCACGCCAGCGACCAGGTAAATAAAGGCTGAAATGGGTCGCTCAATCTGGTGGACTCGGCGGGATTTGCGCCTGTTTGACAACCAGGCGTTAGGAGCAGCATTAAGCCACAGCGATCAGGTCATCCCGGTATTTATCCTGGATGATAACCTCCTTAAATCGAGGTACAGCAGCCAGAAACGTCTGTCTTTCCTGTTTGGTGGACTTCAAAAGTTAAATCAAGACCTACAGCCTAAAGGGGGACGTCTTATTTTGAGAAGAGGTCCTGTCAGGCATTCCCTCATAGAGCTGCTACGCGAAACCGGGGCGGATGCAATTTACGCTGAAGCGGACTATTCGCCTTATGCTCGTCAACGAGACGACGACATTCAACACGGGTTGCCCCTGAACCTGGTAGGTGGGACGGCAATTTTACACCCCGGCAGTGTGCTCAAACCAGACGGAAACCCATACACTGTCTTTACTCCCTTCTCACGGGTGTGGAAGAGCCAGATAGATGCAGGATTGGGGAGTATTATCCCCACCCCAGAGCGAATAAACACCCCAGACAATATTGCCAGTGAAGACATCAACGTCTTGATGGAAGGCTATCAGGAACCATTATTTCCCCCGGGCGAGGCAGAGGGCAGGAAAAGGTTGCAGGCATTCATTGAGGGTGAGGCATCAGCATTGGTATATCGTTATCATGAAAATAGAAATCTCCTGGGGATAGATGGGACTTCTAAAATCTCTCCCTACCTGCGTTTTGGGATGTTATCACCCAGATATGTCGCTCATCTGGCTTTAGCCGCGATTCAAAAGGCGCCCGACGCCACAGCCCGAAAATCCGCCGAAACCTGGCTCAATGAGCTCATCTGGAGAGAGTTTTACATCCACATTCTTTATCACCATCCTCGGGTGCGAAAAGAGAACTTCAGGCAGATGGATATTCGTTGGGAGAACGATGAAGATAAATTCGAGGCATGGCGTGAGGGGCAAACTGGCTATCCGATCGTGGATGCCGCCATGCGCCAGCTAAGAGAAAGCGGATGGATGCATAACCGGGCGCGCATGATTGTGGCTTCTTTTCTGACCAAAGACCTGTTGGTGGATTGGCGCTGGGGTGAAGATTGGTTTATGAAACACCTGATTGACGGCGATCCTTCCGCCAATAATGGAGGTTGGCAATGGACAGCCGGTACGGGGACAGACGCCGCCCCGTATTTCAGGATTTTCAACCCAACCTCACAAAGTCGGAAGGTCGACCTCAATGGTACGTATATACGACGCTGGGTACCAGAATTGATGAATATCCCGGATGAATTTATCCATGAGCCCTGGACGATGCCAGCAGGGTTGCAAAATAAGGTTGGTGTCAAAATCGGAATGGATTATCCTCTCCCAATCATTGATCACCATTGGGCGCGCGCTCGCGCTCTGGATGTGTACGGCAAAGCGAAACCATGATCCCTCGACCCGAATCCCACAATCACGCCTTTCTACGCCTGGAGAACCTTCATAAAAGTTATCAGGAGGGCAGCAAAACCCGAGTGATCCTTACAGGAGCCTGCGCTGAGTTCATGCCGGGTGAATTTATTGCAATCGTCGGTAAAAGCGGCAGCGGGAAAAGCACACTATTGAACCTTATCAGCGGGATTGATTTAGCAGACGAAGGGGAGATTTACATCGGGAATCAGAATCTAAACCTATTGGACGACCAAAAACGGACCGTTTTCCGACGCCAAAACATCGGATTCGTGTTTCAGTTCTTCAACCTGATCCCGACGCTCACCGTTTTGGAGAATGTAACCCTGCCCCTGGAATTGAACGGTGTACCCATAAATACCGCCCGTCTCAAGGCAGAACCATTACTCGATGCAGTCGGATTACTCGATCGGGTTGATACCTTCCCAGACCGTTTATCCGGCGGAGAACAGCAACGCGTGGCTATCGCCCGCGCCCTGGTCCATGATCCTTTGCTGGTGTTAGCAGACGAACCTACAGGCAATTTGGATGATGAGACCGGAAAGCAAATTCTTAGTCTATTGGATCAATTGACCCGCCAGGCTGGCAAAAACCTGGTGATGGTCACCCATAGCCGCGACGCAGCTCAAATTGCCGATAGCGTCTTTTGCCTGAAAGATGGTAAATTAATCAGGCAGTGCGATTCATAATACAGTGAGGAGAAATGCGATGGTTACAATCGAAATGATCAACACAGAAAATAAAAATCAGGTCAGGCGTTTCATCAAGATACCGTTCCGACTGTACGAGAACCATTTGCAATGGGTGCCGCCATTATTTGTCGACGCCGAAATGCAACTCAACCGAAAAAAACACCCCTATTACGAGCACTCAGACGCAGATTTTTTCATTGCAATTCGAGATGGGCGTGACGTTGGGCGAATCGCCGCATTAGAGAACAAACGGTACAACGAATACCACCAAACAAGAACTGCTCAGTTCTACCTCTTTGATTGCGAAGACGATGAGGAAGCAGCTCAGGCGCTATTTAAAGCGGTCTTCGATTGGGCTGCCAGGCGTGGATTGGATACGGTTTTGGGACCGAAGGGTTTTGGTCCGCTGGACGGCTACGGCATCTTAATCGAGGGCTTTGAACACCGCCAGATGATGACCATGATGAACTACAACTATCCATACTATCCCAAACTGGTGGAGCAGCAAGGATTTGTCAAAGAAGTCGATTTTGTCTCATGTTATCTGAGCGCAGAAAAATTTCAACTGCCTGAACGTGTTCACCGAATTGCCGAGCGGGTTCTGGAGCGAGGCAGCTTGAAAGTGCTGCGCTTTAAAAGCAAAAATGAGCTGAAAGCCTGGGCGCAACGCATTGGCAAAGCCTATAATCAGGCATTCGTCAATAATTGGGAGTATTACCCTCTCACCGAAAATGAGATTGCGTTTGTCCTCCAAAACATGCTCACCGTGGCTGATCCGCGCCTGATTAAGGTCATCCTCCACGGAGAGGATGTGGTGGGATTTCTGTTTGGATGGCTGGATGTTTCAAGGGGCTTGCAGAAAGCCAGAGGACGCCTGTTGCCATTTGGCATATTGCATATTCTATGGGATATGCGAAAAACTGACTGGATTGCCCTGAACGGCGCAGGAATCCTGCCGGAATTTCAGGGGCGTGGTGGCAACGCCCTCTTATATTCTGAGATGGAAAAAACCATCCGGGAGTATCATTTCAAACACGCCGACCTGACGCAGGTGGCTGAAACCGCGGTTGATATGCGCCGAGATCTGATTAATCTGGGTGGTGTGGCATATAAAAACCACCGCGTATATCGGAAAGACCTTTAAAGTAGTATGGAGAACCCTGCCACTTTCGCCTTGCGACCAATCAGCAAAATTGGCTGGCGATATCTATTGCGCCACCCCTGGCAGACTGGCTTGATGATCCTGGGCATAACCCTGGGGGTGGCGGTTGTCATCGCTGTTGATTTGGCAAACGCCAGCGCAATGCGCGCTTTCACTCTGAGCGCCGAGGCAGTGGCAGGGCGCGTCACCCATCAAATCATTGGTGGACCTCTGGGATTAGACGAACAAATTTATGTCAATCTGAAAAAGAGCGGAGTAATCGAGGCGGCAGCCCCTGTGATAAGCGAGTACGTCTCCTCCCCAGAGCTGGGCGGGACATTGATTCAGCTCCTGGGAATTGACCCTTTCGCTGACTATCCCTTTCGGGATTACCTGCGCAGCGAAAGCGAAGGTCAGAAGGTCCAATCACCGACTCACTTAATTGACTTTCTGACAAGACCAGGCGCTATTTTAATCTCAGAAAATCTGGCATCCAGATATAACCTGGACAGGTGTATAGAAACCATGGATGGCTGCGAAATCAGCCTGGAGAATTTAGGAGAGATCAAAAGCGCAGTCATCGTCGGTGTGCTTAAACCGGATAATGAACTCAGTCGCAGAGCTTTGGAAAATATAATCATCAGCGACATCGCAACTGCCCAGGAGCTATCCGGTAACATAGGTCGGGTTGATCACATAGATTTGATCTTGCCGGAAAACAAACAAGATGTACTGGCAGAGCAAATCCGCCAATTATTGCCAGCAGACGCCCGTCTGGTCACAGTGGAATCCCGACAAGGGACAGTTCAGGAGATGACTTCAGCCTTCCGCATCA
The DNA here is from genome assembly GCA_037443025.1 of Chloroflexota bacterium. Taxonomy (GTDB): domain Bacteria; phylum Chloroflexota; class Anaerolineae; order Anaerolineales; family UBA4823; genus JAQBDA01. The sequence goes on along the minus strand of JBBIPD010000078.1, from coordinate 1,161 downwards.
ATCTTACCGCTCTCAGTCTCCTGGCTCTCGTTGTCGGTTTGTTTTTGATATACAACACCATAACATTTTCGGTGGTTCAACGCAGACCACTATTTGGCGTGATGCGTTGCCTGGGTGTCACCCGCAAAGAGATATTTACCCTGGTCCTGTTCGAGGCTTTTACCACAGGTCTTATTGGGTCAGCCTTGGGGATATTGTTAGGATTGGTCCTTGGGCAAGGGGCTGTGCGCCTGGTGACCCAAACAATCAATGATTTGTATTTTGTCCTCAATGTCCAGGATATTCAGGTTGCGGTCTCCAGCCTGGTGAAGGGCAGCTTATTGGGCATCGTCGCCACGGTGCTAACCGCAATCCCACCCGCCCGAGAAGCAACATTCTCACCGCCTCGGGCTGCTCTCTCTCGTTCTGGATTAGAAAATAAAGCCAGAAGAGCGGTTCACCTGGCGGCAATCCTGGGTGGGATTGCGCTGGTCATAGGGAGCGTAATCTTACTGTTGCCGACTCGCAGTTTGGTCTTGAGTTTTGTCGCGACCTTTACTGTGATCATCGGTTTTGCAATGGAAGCGCCCCTGGTGACGATGCTACTCATGCGTTTGGCGGCGCCACCGTTGGGAAAGGTCTGGGGGAGCCTGGGGCGTATGGCGCCACGCGATGTCGTCAGTTCTCTGAGCCGAATATCCATCGCCGTGGCAGCCCTGATGGTGGCGATTTCGGTGACGATTGGGGTCAGCCTGATGGTCAGCAGTTTTCGCAGCACTGTTGTTATCTGGCTTGAACAGACTCTCCAGGGTGACATTTATATCTCCGCTCCAAATCAAACCGCTACCCAAACCACCGCTCCACTCAACCCAGAAGTGGTACGAACCCTGGAATCCATACCGGATGTGAGTCAACTTTTTTTGCTGCGTTCGGTAAATGTCGACTCCCAGTTTGGAGAAACCCACGTAGCAGCTGCAAGCAACCCAACTGTCGCAGGAGAACGGCGCTATCTGGCAACCACCGTGCCTGAAGAAGCGATTTTGGCTGAGATGCAACGCGGAGCGGTGATCATCTCCGAACCATACGCCAATCGAACCGGGATAACCTCCCCTGGCGGCGAGTTGACACTGTACACAGACCGCGGCGCAGCGACATTCCCAATTGTGGGGATTTATTATGATT
>JBBIPD010000077.1:0-10729 GCA_037443025.1 Chloroflexota bacterium | reverse complement strand
TCAGGCTGAGGAGGACCACCGTCACGGTGAGGGTGGGGTAGGGGTGTAGGTGGGGGTGATCAGGGGCGTGGGAGAAGGGGAGGGTGTGGGCGTTTGGAGTAATGCGTATTGACGCAGGTTTTGGATGCCCTCTCCGCACCAGAAGGTGTCGCCGTCAATCAGAGCGCAAGCCGCGCCGACTTCGGGGGCAGGCCAATTAGGTTGTAAGCAGTAAGCCAGTATTTGCCAGCCCTCGTCGTGGCAGACGCGGAAGCGCAAACGCGGCTCAGGGACGCCTGGAACTGGTCCCTCCCCCAACACCTCACACACATACCATTCGTACACGGGCAGGTCGTTGATCTGTAAAGGGAGGTTCTTAGGGAGTGGTCGAGGTCGCTTTGAAACCGATTGAAAATATATCGAGGCGGCAATGATACCGATGAGGAACAGGATTGCGCCCACAAAGAGCAGGTACCGTTTCATGCGTTCACTCCCTTTCCGGTTCGAACCGTGGGGATGAGAGGGTGAGGCGGTTTCCTAAATACCATGAGTATACCATCAGGTAGAGCAAGTTTCGTGCCGGAACAGGGTTCATCCTCCCGGCGAGGCGTCGTTTAAGGCGCGTTTTATCCGGGCGGGCGGCGCTCAGCCCTTCTGCTTTCGGCTCATCAGTTGAGTTTCGCCAGGTCTCTGACGGCTTCTTGCAAGCGCAAACGCACCGCCCGGGCATCGGGCGCGGAAGGGGCGCGTGAAAGATATTCTTCGTAAGATTGGATTGCCCGCCTCAGAGCGCCCTGGCGCTGATAAATCAACCCCAAATCCCGCAGCCAATCAGGCAGGTCGGGCTGGAGGGCTTGTAGATGTTCGATGACCCTCAGAGCAAGCTCCCATTGCTCCGATTGGAAATAGACATTGCGCAGATTGTTCAGCATCCGGGTCAAAATTGCCCGGGGCGAGATGGGTTGCAGCCACTCCTTTTGTAAAGGACCTGTGTAACCGGTGGCTTGCAGCACCAGTTGAGAGCAATCCTCTATCGAGAGACGGTTGCCGCCATAGAAGGGGTCGAGGAAATACATTTCTTCTGACACAGGGATGCCAACGATGAAGTGCCCTGGCAAGCCAATCCCCCGGGCGGGTACCCCCAGTCGCTCGGCAAGGGCGAGATACACCACCGAGAGGCTGATGGGAATCCCAAGGCGGCGCTCTAAAACCTGATTGAGGTAGCTGTTGCGCGGGTCGCTGTACTCATGCACATTGCCCTGAAACCGTTCGTGGACGAACAGAAAGTCGCCCAGAGCTTCGGCTTGTTCGATAACCGATTGGTTGGGCAGAATAAAAGAGCGGGCGGACTCAGCCATCTCGTTCAGATATCCCAGCCAGGCATTCACCTCCAGGTCAGGATAAGCGATCTCCCGGGCGAAGAGCAGAGCGGCGCGGGGGATATCTATCCTTTTAGACTGTATCTCGTCGTAGAAAGTGCGCTTGTCCATCCACCTTCACTCGCGTTTCCATTTTGGTTGCCGCAACGCTACAATGACATCGGTGACTCAGATAGTCTCGGTAATTTTTTGCAGACTGCGTGGGGTGTCCGGGTTGTAGCCCTTAATCAACGTCAGATGGTAGGCAAACAACTGCCCGGGAACGATGCTGATGATGGGTGTGAGCCATTCGGGAATGCCCTCTGGGAGAGGGATGGGCGATTGCGCCAGTTCGAGCGCCGGGGAGGTGTCGGAGATGACCACCAGCTCGGCGTTCTTGTCTTGCCTGACGCGTTGGAGGACTTCCAGCATCGAAGGGAAAACTTTGCCCTGCGGCGCCACCGCCATCACCGGAAACCCCGGCTCGACGACCGCGATCGGACCGTGCAGAAAATCGGCGGTGGAGTATGGCTCTGCGACCACATAAGCCATCTCTTTGAGCTTTAATGACCATTCAAAGGCAGTCGCGTAGTTGAAGCCTCTCCCCAGAACGACGCACCGCTGCATGTAACGATAGCGCTGAGCCATGTTGGCGATGGCGTCATCCAGCTTGAGCGCCTGCTCGACCCAGGCAGGCACACCACGCAGTTCTTGCCACGCCGTCTCGCTCTCCTGTAACGCAGCCGAGAGCATGGCGATAGCCAGTAATTCAGCCGTGTAAGTTTTGGTGGCGGCGACTGCGGCTTCTTTCCCCGCCATAATATCCAGGACGAGATCGGCGGATTGCGCCAGAGGCGAGTTGGGCGAATTGGTGATCGCCAGCGTCAGGCATCCCTGACGCCTGCCCTCTTCCAGGACGCTGACGATATCAGGCGATTGCCCGGATTGAGAGATTCCCACCACAAGCGCCCCGTTCAGCCGCGGCGGTTGATGATAGTAGGTGAATAGTGAAGGTGTGGCAAGCGCCATTGGCAGCCCGTTGCGAGCTCCCCAGAGGTAGTTGGCGTAACGACCGGCGTTATCGGATGTGCCCCGCGCCGCAAGGAATATATACTGAAAATTGCGCTTGTGGATGGTGCTGGCAATTTCCCTGACCCAATCTTTCTGGTGTTCCAGGAGGTTTTCCAGACGATCGGGCTGTTCCAATATTTCAGAGTGCATACTCATCGTTTTTTTTCCTGAGTCCGAACGAGATATGATCGTTGAAGATGATTATATCCACAATTAGCTCTATTGAGTGCTTAAAAGGGTAATCCAGAGTCAGAGTCGAGGAGCGTGTAACAATATCCAGAATGATTCGTTAACCTTATTGACACTTAGGCGAGTGTCCAGAGGGGCTAGCCAGCATCATCAGATCATCTTTCCGGCTAGCCCACACCGTTAAGCGCCCTGGTACGCCCAAAACCCGGGGGCGGCGCAGCGGTCATCCATAAAAATTAGCGACCAAGTTGGTTCGGCTCATGGGTCGCAGCAAGAGGGGGCGTGAGCCAGCAGGGGAGCCTGGTGGGTTTCTTCAGGGACTGATGGGGAGAGCCATCTGAAGAAGCCGATAAGAGATGGTCGGAGGTAGGTGCTTTGCATCTGAGCCGGTCATCTCTTTCTTTTCATTCTCCTACTTGTATGCTACACTTATTAACGATTAATAATCCGAAGATTTCACAACGATGTCGCTACAAATCGGCTTGAATCTGGGTGATATTTAAAAAGTCTGTTTTACGAAGGGAGCTGGGAAATGAATAATAAGTCCGGTCGCTCTTATGTGATTCCTTTCATAATCCTTGGATTCATTTTCGGGTTGATTCTGGTCTTGTTTGGCACGGTGGTTGCTCTCCTGGTTGAGGGGCAACCCCTGACTGTATCCAACATGCTCCAGGCGCAATCGTCCCAGCCGTTATTATGGGTGTTAGATAGCGTTCCCTTCTTGCTGGCTGGCATCCTGGGCGTGCTTGGCGCTCGCGAATCCAAGCTTGCCAGATTGCAGCAAGAGAGCCGGGACGTGCAGAAACGCGCCGCCGATGTCGCTCGCCTGAACGCCGAGCTGACGAGGAAAGAGAAGGAATATCAGGATATCGAGGCGATCATCAGTCGGGGCAAGCGAGAATGGGAGGCGACCTTCGATTCCGTACCGGAAATTATCTTGCTTACCGACGAACAGGAAAATATCATCCGCTGCAACCGGGCGGTTACGCAGGCATTCCACCTGGATTTCCCCGATATTATCGGCAAACCTATTACCGACCTCTTTTATGGCAGCGGATCTTTTGAGCAGATGCCTGCCCAACAGATGGAGGTGAAATTTCCTACCCTGGAAGGCTGGTATGAGGTCTCCAGTACTCCCTTAACCTTCGAAGGCGCGCCGCACGGCAAGATTTTTGTGGTGCGCAACGTCACCGATCGCAAGCAGGCTGCCCTGGACCTGGAGAGACAAAAGCAGTTCTATGAGGCGTTGGTCAAGAACAGCCCGATTGCCATCGTCACCTTGAGTCTGGATCACCGCGTCGTGGCGTGCAACCCCGCCTTTGAAGAGATGTTTGGTTACAGCCAGCAGGAGGTTTTGGGGCAGAACATTGACAACTTGATCTCCCCGCTGGAATTGCTGGAAGAGAGCCAATCCCTGACTCAGGCTGTGGGGCGAGGGCAGGAAGTGCATAAGCTCAGTCAACGCCGTCGAAAAGACGGTTCACTGGTGGATGTGGAATTGTTCGGCATCCCGGTCATCTTATGGGGCAAGCAGATTGGCATTTTGGCAATGTACCATGATATCACCAGCCTGGTGCAGGCGAGGTTGTCGCAGGAGCCAGAAACCTTAGAAGAAGCGCCCGCAGCCGAGAAAGCGGTGCCCGTTGTCGCTCCCTTTGTCGGCGTGGAGGAGGCTGAACGGCAGGAATGGACGCCGCTGGAAGCTGAGTCCGTGGAAGAAAGTTTCCAGGCAGTCGCTGAAGAGCTCGAGGCGCAAACCGAAGTGGTCGTTCAGGAAGAGCCAGCGCTTGAAGCGCTGGCGCCAGAGGCGGAGGCGAGCCAGTTGCAGCCGCCCTTAATCAAAGTGGAGACCATTCAGGGCATCGGACCAACCTTTGCGGCGAAGTTGGGCGAGGTTGGCATCTTCACCACCGAAGATTTGCTGGCGGCGGGAGCTACCCGCAAGGGGCGGCAAGAGCTGGCGAAACAGACCGGAATTTCCGAAAAGCTGGTGCTCAAGTGGGTGAACCGGGCGGACCTGATGCGCGTGCCGGGCATCGGCGAGGAATACAGCGACTTGCTGGAAGCTGCCGGGGTGGACACGGTTAAAGAACTGCGTAATCGCAATCCGAATAATCTCTTTAAATCCCTGCTTCAGGTCAATGAGGAGAAACGCCTGGTTCGGCGCGCGCCTCATCTGTCTGAGGTGCAAGCCTGGATAAAAGCCGCCAAAGAGTTAGAGTCCAGGATTACTTATTGAGCGCCTGGCAAATCTACCTGGAACCATTCCGGGGTATGCAATCTATGGCATGCCCCGGATATTTTTATCTTTTATGGCTCTCGGATGTCGGTGATTGCTCCGAAAGTGTTTACCTCCAGAACCCAATCGCTGCCCGGCGTGAATTGAGAATATTCTGTAAAGCTGGCGGGGCGGTAGGTGTAGGTTTCACCATCGCTCTGAAAAACAACCAGGTAGGTCTCACTGCGGTTGCCCTCGCGTTGCCCGGCGCGGACGCCGACCGAAGGCCAGGCGGGATTGAAATCATTCCCCTGGAGAGATACCGTGTCTATCACCAGCCACTCCAACTGGGTGTAAGAACACCATTCATCGTAAATCTTATACTGGCAATCCTGCACCACTTTGGCAACGCCGCTGCCCTGATCCACCGTGTACGGCGTTCCGCAAATCTCCTCAGCGCCTGGGGCGGGTTCGGATTGCGTGCGCCGATATTTCTGGGTGCATGCGCCAATCTTTGCTCCGCCGGGTATCTCATCTTGCCAGTCTTCGCGCTCCACCTCCCGCTGTTCGAGCAGTTCAATCCTCCGCTCCCATTGCACCGACTGCACGGTCGCGGTTTGGGCTTCGGTCCGCAACCCCCGAATAAGAAACAGCACGCTCGCCAGGCACACCAGGACGATCATCCCGCCCACTACCAACATCGGAGTTTTGTTTGCCCTTGCAGTCTGAGGCGCAAGCGGCGTTTGGGGGGCTGGAGGCTTCTCTCTCGCCAGGCTGCCGCCGCAGTTCTGACAGCGGGTGGTGTTGGGGGGATTGAGCGTTCCACAAGAGGGACACGGGATGTCTGGAGCGGTCTGGGTGGTGAAAGCGCCCATGACCTGACCCTGCTGCCGGACCTGGGCGCCTTTCAGGTCGCCTCCACATTGGGAGCATGCTTCGGCGCCAGCAGGGTTACGGGCGCCGCAATATGGGCAGTGCACATCCGGACCTTTTTGAGCCTGCTCCAGTTTTTTCTCGTCGGTGATGAGTTGTTGCTGGGCGGGCAGCTCAAATTGATCCACCTCGCCCATGGCAGCTCCGCAGTTGGAGCAGGTTTTTTGCGTTCCCGGGTTTTTCGTCCCGCAGTGTTTACAGGTCCATTCCAGTTCAACATACCCCAAAGTTTTTTGTGTCATCTGCCTCTCCTCGCTCGTTGGAGCTTTCATCTATGCCCTTTATTATAGCTTTGCTCGCCGGAACAACGCCTTATCAGTTTTGTCCGGCGGCGCTGCCTTGATATCGTTTGGATGAATTTTAGTTCCCCGAAGCAAAATATTGGATATTGAGAATTTACAGATTTTCTGCTTTAATGATGAAGCAAGCGCGTGATTGGCATTCCAGCTTGAAATTTGGAAGGAGGTGAAACCAATCGAGCGATTTGTCCTTGTGCATTTCCACCAAACCCATGTCTGTTATCCGATTTGATAGAGACAACAAGGAGAATCTTATGAAGAGAGCATTGTTTGTGCTCAGCCTGATCATTGTTGCCAGCATGATCATCGCCGCTTGTGGTGGAGCGGCAGGGGGTAATGAGATTAAGGTCGGCGGCATCGCCGAATTGACCGGCGACATCCCCGCGGTGGGCGCATCATTCAAGAATGCAGCCGAAATGGCGGTGAAGGAAGTGAATGACGCCGGTGGATTGGATGTATGTGGAAAGAAATACACCATCAACCTCATCATTGAAGACAACGCCGGAAAAGCCGATCAATCCGCTTCCGCCGCTCAAAAGCTGATCACCCAGGATAATGTGGTTGCCATCATCGGTCCGAACGCCAGCCGATATGCCATCCCCGCCTCGGAGATAGCTGAAAGCTCAAAAGTTGTCTTGATCAGCCCCTGGTCCACCAACCCCAAGACAACCCTGGACGCCAAGACCAATCAGCCCAAGAAATATGTTTTCCGGGCGGCTTTCATTGATCCTTTCCAGGGGCGGGTGGTTGCTAAATTCGCTCTGGATAATTTGAAAGCCAAGAACGCGGCTGTGCTGTATGATGTGGCGTCCGATTACAACAAGGGCATCGCTGAATTCTTCAAGCAGACCTTTGAGGAGAACGGCGGCAAGGTCGTGGCGTTTGAGACCTACACAACGGGCGACAAAGACTTCACGGCGCAGTTGACCAAGATCAAAGACGCCAATCCAGACGTGATCTTCTTGCCCAACTACTATAGCGAAGTGCCTCTACAGATTCAGCAAGCCCACCGCCTGGGCATCACCGTTCCTTTCTTGGGCAGCGACTCGTGGGGCAGCTCTGAGCTACTTGGGTTATGCGGCGCGGAGTGCGAGGGATATTATTTCAGCACGCACTATGCGGCGGACAACGCCACGCCTGTGGCGAAAAAGTTCATTGACGCATACAACGCCAAGTACGGGAATGTGCCGGATGATGTGGCAGCCTTGACCTACGACTCGTTTGGGTTGCTCTGGAAAGCAATTCAGACAGCCTGCTCGACCGATCGCCAGGCTATCCGCGATGCCCTTGCCAAGATCCCCAGCTATGAGGGCGTCACCGGGAACATGCAATTCCAGGAAGGCTCAGGCGACCCGATTAAGAGCGCAGTGATTCTACAAGTCAAAGGCGATAAGTTCGTATTCTTTGCCAACGCCAACCCATAAAAGATAATGAATCCAAGCCTCCCGCAGGCATCCCCATTGCCTGCGGGAGGAGCTTGATGAGGACAACCCTATGACATACCTCCTGCAACAAGCACTGAATGCGCTGCAGTTGGGCAGCATCTACGCGCTGATTGCCCTGGGCTATACGATGGTCTATGGCATCCTGCGGATGATCAATTTCGCTCACGGCGACCTGTTTATGGTAGGGGCGTTTTTCTGCTTCATGATCGCCACTTATCTCAAGCTGCCTTTTGTCCCCACTTTGTTGCTTGCCATGCTTGGGGGGGGGCTTTTGGGCGTGGGGATTGAGCGGGTTGCCTATAAACCCTTGCGGAATGCGCCCCGCGTCTCGGCGGTGATCACTGCCCTGGGGGTTGGTATTTTTCTGGAAAATATCACCCTGGTGTTTTTTCCCTATCCTCAGCATGTGCCTGCCTTGCTTCCCAACACCACCTACACCATCGGCGGGGTGACGATATCCTCTCTCCAGGTGAGCATTATCCTGCTTTCAATTGGTTTGATGCTCCTGCTCGACTTTGTCGTCCGGCGCACGATGATTGGCATGGCGATGCGCGCCGTGTCCTGGGATAAAACGATTGTGCCCCTGCTGGGCGTGCCGATTAACCTGGTGATTTCGATTACTTTCCTGATTGGCACGGGTCTGGGCGCAGCAGCCGGGGTGATGTACAGCCAGGCTTTCCCGGTCATAGACCCCTATATGGGCATTCTTATCGGCTGGAAAGCGTTCATCTCTGCCGTGGTCGGCGGGATTGGCAACGTTCGCGGCGCGATGATCGGCGGGTTTATCCTGGGGGCGGTGGAGATTATGGTGGCGGCTTTTCTGCCCTCCACTTACCGCGATTTTGTCGCTTTCACCCTGTTACTTGTCTTGCTCATCTTTCGTCCATACGGCATCCTGGGGCGACCCATTGCGCAAAAGGTGTGAGCCATGGCTGAACAATCAGGTCGACGACCCTCTAGTTAGGTACCCTGCGTCTGCGTTGGGATGCATTGATGGGCAATCGCCGTATCCTGCCGGTTCTGCTGGTGATGGGTTTCCTGCTCTCATTCCTCATCCCCCAATTCAACCTTTTGAATCCCTATGTACAATTGGTCATTATGTATGTGGGGATTAACATCATTATGACCACCAGCCTCAATCTCATCAATGGCTACATGGGCGAGTTCTCGGTAGGGCATGCCGGCTTCATGGCGGTGGGGGCTTACACAGGCGCTCTCCTGACGATGAATGTCTGGTCTGCCAGCCTGGTGGGCTGGTTGTTCCCGGTGACAGTGATCCTGGCAGGACTTGCCGCAGCTCTGGCTGGACTGGTGGTGTCTATCCCATCCTTTCGCACCCGGGGCGACTACCTGGCGATCGTAACACTGGCGTTCAACATGATCGTCAAGTCTGTGGTTGAAAACATCGAAGCTATTGGAGGTCCACGCGGCATCCCCGGAATTGATCGCCTGACCACGATGCCTTGGGTATTCTTTTGGACCGTTTTTGCCCTGTGGGTGATGCGGAATTTTATTTACTCCAATTATGGGCGGGGCGTGCTTTCTATCCGCGAGGACGAAATCGCCAGCGACCTGATGAGCGTGAACACGCGTCAGACCAAGGTGCTGGTTTTTTTGGTGTCCTCCTTTTTTGCAGGTGTGGGGGGCGCGCTGTTCGCCCATTTGCTTCAATTCATCAGCCCGCGGGTGTTTGATATCATCAAATCCACAGATTTCTTAATCATGGTCTATCTGGGGGGCATTGGTTCTATCGCCGGTTCCATCCTCGGGGCGACAATCTACACCGTGTTGTTAGAGCTGCTTCGCCCGCTTCAAGTCTGGCGGTTTGTCTTGATGCCTCTGTTGCTGGTGTTTTTGATGCTCTATCGCCCCCGCGGCATCATGGGCTTGCGCGAGCTGCGTTGGTTCATTCCGGGTTATGAGCTGCTGGCAACCAGCCAATGGCGGAAAAAGAGGGAGGTGGGCGATGTCGCTTCTACAGATTGAAAACCTCACCCACTACTTTGGCGGTTTGTGCGCCGTCTCGGATTTCAACCTGGATTTGCAGGTCGGCGAGCTGGTAGGCATCATCGGACCTAACGGGGCGGGCAAGACCACCGTTTTCAACCTCATCACCGGCGTCTATCGCCCAACCCGAGGCAGCATTCACTTTAACGGCGTTAACCTGGTGGGAAAGCGCCCGGACCAAATCACCAACCTGGGCATCGCCCGCACCTTTCAAACCATTCGCCTCTTCAACGATCTGACCGTGCTGGATAATGTGCGCACTGCAGCCTATCATCAGGTCGGTTATAACCCGCTTGAGGCTATGTTTCACATTGGACGCTTCAATCGGGGAGAGCAAAAGAATATTGACGACGCTCTCGATCTGCTGGCGGTGTTCAAGATGGATGGCTACGCTGAGGAGTTAGCCCGCAACCTCCCCTATGGCTTGCAGCGCCGCCTGGAAATCGCCCGCGCCATGGCAACTCACCCCAGGCTGCTTTTGTTGGATGAACCTGCGGCGGGAATCAACCCCAATGAGATCATGCAACTCATGGATTTCATCCAGTTGATTCGCAAGGAATTTGACCTGACGATCATTCTAATCGAACATCAGATGCGGCTGGTGATGGGGATTTGCGAACGGTTAAAAGTGCTAGATTTTGGGGCAACGATTGCTGAAGGAGCGCCTCGCGAAATCCAGAGCAACCCCAAGGTGTTGGAAGCCTACCTGGGCGAAGGAGTGGAAGCATGAGCCAGGGAGATCAAGCCTTGTTAGTCGTTGAAGACCTGACAATTTCTTACGGCAATATCCGTGCCGTGAGGGGCATCTCTTTCGATGTAATGGAAGGCGAGATTGTGACCTTAATCGGCGCCAATGGCGCGGGCAAATCGTCCACCCTGCGGGGTATTTCGGGTTTGGTGCCTTACCGGGGCAAGATTGTCTATCAGGGGCGAGATTTGCGCGGCGTCCCTGCAGACCAGATTGTGGCGTTGGGCATCGCCCAGGTGCCTGAGGGGCGGGGTATCTTCGGCAACCTCACCGTCCTGGAAAACCTGAAGCTGGCGACCTGGCAACGCAAAGACAAAGCCGAAATTGCCCGCGATTATGAAAGGGTTTATGCAATTTTCCCACGTTTGAAAGAGCGCCGTCACCAGCTCAGCGGCACCCTTTCCGGCGGAGAACAACAAATGCTGGCGGTGGCGCGCGCCCTGATGAGCCGGGGAAAGATGATGCTGCTGGACGAACCATCG